>CALDUF010000025.1 GCA_937923515.1 uncultured Flavobacteriaceae bacterium | reverse complement strand
GAGTAATGGAAATTACGAAAACCATCATCGGTTTTATGAGATTTTACAGCAAATTGAGGTCCAGCGCCTAAACGCCATTTTTCATTTAATCGAAATTTAAACAAAACAGGCATTTGTATTAAATCTAAATGTAGCACTTCGGCTTTTGCTCCTTCAGGAGAGAATTGTAATTCTGGAACCACAGAAACTGCATTTGATACTCTAAAATCACCAAAAAAACCAATATAAAAACTGTTTCTATGTTGGTTATTCATAAAAGGTGCTTCTTTAAAATCTAAATTAGAGATTGTATAACCAGCTCGAACACCGTAGTTGCCAGCTTGAGAAAATCCTTGGAATGATAGGCTAAGTAAAATAGCTAGTATTGCTAATCTTTTCATTTTTAATAGTTTTGGGTTTATATTTTTTTAATAAATATATGTGTACGAATATATATTATAAATTTAAACAGAATAAAATTTGTGGTTGAATTGCAGAATTTTACTGTGTATTACTAGAAACCGTATTGAAGTACACACTTTTTATGATACCATCAGCTAAACCAATTTTAGGTACATAAATGTGTTTTGCACCACTCCATTTCATTGCAGACAAATAAATACGCATTGCGGGAATTATAACATCTGCCCTATCTTGATTTAGCGCCAATTCGGTAATTCTTTCTTCGTATGAATAGCTTTGGAGTGTATTATAATATGTGGTTAAGTAAAAGTACGTTAGTGGTTTACCTAGTGCTTTTCCCGAGACTTTAAATATTTTATTTATGTTACCTCCAGAACCTATAACGCTAATTTTTTCGTATTGACTTGTGTTCTCTTTTATCCATTGGTTAAGTTCAAGCCACGCTTCGTTTTTAACCATATCATTTAAAAGACGTACTGTACCAATTTTAAATGAACGAGAAGCAATTTGTTCTCCATTTTTTATTACTGAAAACTCTGTACTACCGCCACCAACATCAACATAAAGGTATATTTTTTCTGGATCGATAAATTTATTTAAATCGGTTGCAGCTATAATGGCTGCTTCTTCTTCGCCATCAATAATATCAATACTTACACCAGAATGTTCTAAGATTGCATTTACAACCTCATTACCGTTTTTAGATTCTCGCATTGCAGAGGTAGCGCATGCTTTATATTTTGTTACTTTATGTGATTTCATTAATAGCTTAAATGCCAGCATAGTGTCCAACATGCGTTGGATATTTTCTTTAGATATTTTACCTTTAATAAACACATCAGCTCCTAAACGTATAGGCACACGCACTAACGAGTTTTTTTTAAAAACCACAGGCTTACCTTTTTCTTCAATAACATTAGAAATTAAAAGTCTAACAGCATTTGAACCAATATCAATAGCTGCATATTTTTTTATTGAAAGCATATTAATTTTTTAACTTTTCAAGATAATAATCATATAAAGCGATTTGCGATCTTACCTTTGGATTTTTGTTAATACGATATTCGTTCTCTATTTCTGTATTAATTAATCTGGCTTTTACGTTATCGCTCCAACACACATCAAAATTATCAACTATTTCTTGTTTGATATCATTATCATAAATTGGGCAACTTACCTCTACTCTATTTTCAATATTTCTAGTCATCCAATCTGCTGAAGAAATATATACTTTTGTATTTTCATCTTTACCAAAAATATAAACCCTTGGATGTTCTAAAAATTTATCTACAATACTTATTACTTTAATATTTTCGCTAAGTCCTTTTAGCCCAGGAATTAAACAACATATACCTCTGGTTATAAGCTCAATTTTAACTCCTGCATTACTAGCTTCGTACAATTTATCTACCATATCATAACTGGATAGACTATTCATTTTTAACCTAATATAGCCGCCATTACCCATTTTGCTTTCTTGGATTTCCTGGTTTATCAGTTTAAAAAAACCAGACTTGGTGTAATGTGGAGAAACAATTAAATGCTTGTAATTGTATATTCTGTAGTTGGTTTCAAAAAAATTGAAAACCTTATTTACTTCTTTTAAAATAGAGGACTTAGATGTAAATAATGTGTAATCTGTATAAATTTTAGCGGTAGATTCGTTAAAGTTACCTGTACTTATAAATCCATATCGTTTTAGTTTTTTGCCTTCTTCACGCTCAATCACACACATTTTACAATGCACTTTAAGTCCAGGCACCCCAAAAATTAGGTTTACCCCTTCCTTTTTCATTTGTTGCGCATAATGAATATTTGCTTGTTCATCAAACCTAGCACGTAACTCTATAGAAACGGTAACTGTTTTACCATTAATGGCCGCATTAATTAAAGAACTAGCAACGTGAGAAATTTGAGCTAGCCTGTATATTGTAATTTTAATGGTTTTTACTTTTGGGTCTAAGGCTGCTTCTCTTAAAAACTTCACTATGTAAGAAAATGTGTGATATGGCGCATGCACCATATAATCCTTTTTAGAAATAGCATCAAAAATACTAGTCTCTAGGCTTAAGCCTTTTACGCGTAATGGTGTGATTTTATCATACATTAAATCTTGCCTACCAAGACTAGGGAAACCCATATAATCTCTTTTGTTATGGTAGCGCCCCCCCGGAATAATACTATCTGTATTATCTATACCCATTTTTTCCATAAGGTATTCTAGGGTGTCTTTTCCTATAGTTTTATCATATACAAACCTAACAGGCTCACCTACTTCTCTGTCTTTTACACTATCAGAAATTTTTTCAACAAAACTCTTACTTAAATCGCTATCAAAATCTAGTTCCCCATCTCTGGTGATTTTAATCATATGTGCAGAAATAGACTTATAATCAAAAATATTAAAGATATCGCCTAAACAATATCTCAACAAATCGTCTACCATTATAATGTAGCTTTTGTCCTCTTCACTTGGTAATACTACAAAACGGTCTACAGTTTTTGGAATCTCTACAAGCGCAAATTGCTTTGTATCATCTTTCATTTCCATTTTTACAGCTAAATAAGCGGCACTATCTTTTAAATTAGGTAAAACCACTAAATCATTTAAAATAATGGTTACTAAAGCTGTACTTATATTTTGAAAATAATATGCTCTAACAAAAGTTTTTTGATCATCGTTAAGTTTAGATTCATTTATAACATAAATACCCTCTTGCTTTAACGAGCTATCAATTTCATTTAAAACTCTAATACTTTCAGCTTGTTGATTTATTACAATTTGCGTAATAATTTCAAGCAACTCTTTTGCCTTGATACCACCAAGCTCGTTTTTACCGCCTTTGCCAGCTTCAACAATTCGCTTTACAGTTGCGTATCTAACTTTAAAAAACTCATCTAAATTATTGGAAAATATACCTAGAAACCGCAACCGCTCAATTAGTGGTACACCTGTATCACTTGCCTCTTGTAAAACTCTTGCGTTAAACTGTAACCAGCTTATTTCTCTATTAATATATCGGTTTTCTGGACTTTCGGATTTGGTCATTTGTATGAGGTTATTTCACAAACAAATATATTCTATTTAAAAATAAATTTTAACCAATGCTACATTAAAATTTGGTTAATACTCAATTTAATGATTTAAGGTATAAATTAGAGTTTAAAATAGGTAATTACTTAAAGTCTCTAGGGAAAATTGTATCTACTATTTTTCCTGGCGCAAGTTGAGACCAATCGCTAATATCAAACTTAATAATTACAACACCACATGTGGGTATATTATCAATGTAAGTATCACCATAGGTGTTTGCTATAGCAGTTAAAGCATGATTATGTCCAAAAATCATTAAAGTTTCAATTGTGTTATTACAGCTTTTAATAACTTCTAAAACACCGCCTCCAGAAAAATCGTATAACTTATGACTAAATAAGACTTTATTTTGAGGTGTTTTTAGTGTTTGAAGAATAATTTGCGCAGTTAGTTTAGTTCTTGTAGCATCACTTATTAAAACACAATCTAAATCAAGTTGCATAGCTTTTAATGCTTCGGCTATAATACTTGCATCTTTTGTTCCTCTTTTATTTAAAGGCCTTTCATGATCTATAACATCGTGTTCCCATGATGATTTTGCATGCCTTATCAATACTAATTTTTTCATTACGGTTCGATTAAAAGCGTTTTTTGTTCGATAAAATGTTGTTTTTATCGATAAAATTCAATTTCTTTGCCTTATTAATTTAATAAAAATCGGCAAAATTTGCAACGAAGTGTATCAATTATCAAGTTTTAAACGACTTAAGTCTGATTTAGTCGACAAACGGTATATTATGCCGATAAGGCAAAAATAAAAATCAACTTATCGAATAAAACAGTGCTTTGACATTTTTTTTTGAAAAACATTAAAGATATATGTCTATTTGTGGAACCTATAATATAAGAAAATGACCCCAAATCAAATTTCATATAGTGATAAGGCCGTAGAAGCCTCATTTACTTCTCAGTGTTTTTCCCTCGAAACGTTACGATTTTTGTTTTGCATGTTAGGTATTAAACCTTAACTATGGTGATTTATTATTTGATTTAGGATCAAAAAAAATAAAATTATATAAGTAACAAAATGTAATCATGAGAAAAACAATTACGCTATTCATCTGTTTTTTAAGTTTCCTTCTAGGTAACAATTTAGGTTATTCACAAAGTAGCACTGGCTGTAATGCAGAACTTAGTGTTGAAAAAAATAGAAGTATGAAATCTACTGGAAAAAATGGTGCATTTTTTACTTTAGAATTAAAAAACACTTCTAATAGTTCGAAATCTTACACTGTTACTTCTGGAAAAACAAAACAACCTTGTAAAAAAAGTAATAACCTAATTTCAAAGTCAACAAATACTAAAACTGGTTTAAATGTTTTTATTCTATCTCCATCTGATATTAAATCAAAATCTGAAAAAGTAACATTTTCAGTTAATGGTGGTAGTACTCAAAAGTTTTACGTTAAGGTTGAAGTACCTGAAGGTACACCTTATGATACATGGAGTTGCTTTAAAATAATTGCCAAATCTGACAATTGTAGCTCTAATGGAGCTGAAACTATTTTAAGCGCATATGTTACTAACCCTACTGAAGAATAGTTTATAACTGCTATTATACAACTTATTAAAGACTTTAAAAAAAGCTTTATGAAAAATCAATTATCCTTTTATAGAATTCCACAGAAAAGCTTATTACAATGGCTAATTGTAATTTGTAGTTTTCTTTCTATAAGCTCTTTATTTTCACAAGAGATTATAGTAAATAAATATGCTGTTGAAAACGCTGCTAACTGCAATCAATTTGATATTACGCTAGAAGTTATAGGTAATCCACCTACGCAACCTCAAGAAGTTATTCTTGTAATAGATAGATCTGGTAGTATGATTTTTGATGATGGAGATCCAACAACACCTCTACCTATAGAAGCTGCTCAAGATGCCGCACTAGAATTTATAGATCAATTCTTTTTACCAGCAAACAATCCAACCGGGTTAAATAAAATAGGTATTGTAACGTTTGGAACAACTGCTTCTTTAGACCAGCCCTTAACTGATAGTAGTGGGCAAGCTGCATTAATTACTACAATTAACACTATTGTACCTGTTGGAAGAACAAATACTGAACAAGCAGTAATTTTTGCTGATAATGAATTAACTGATAATGGAACATTTGATTGTAAAACAAGTAGAAGTATTATTTTATTATCCGATGGTGTGCCTACTAGTAGAGATCCACAAACTAACGCTACAAATTGTGGGGCAACAGGCACCGTAACACCATGTCAAACTGAAGCTATCCAAGCTGCACAAGATTCTTGGACAACAACTGTAAACGGTGAAGTTTTTAATCAAAACTTTTTCACCATTGGTTTATTAGGAGGAATTAATGGAAATCCTCAAAATATAGGTGTAAGTACATTAGACCAAATGCAAAATGCTGGAGCATTTACTACTGAGGTTAATGCTGATTTAACAGGTATATATAATACAATTTTAGGTCAATTAGTAGCTGCGGCAATGCAATTACCAAATCAAGCTTTGGTTACAGACGTAGTTGAAACTGGTTACTCTGTTGTACCTGGTTCAATAGTTGCTAGTAAAGGTTCTGGTGCTGTTTCAGGTCAAACAGTATCTTGGGATGTTAATAGTGTTTCGAATGAAACCATTACATTAAACTATACCATTGAAGGTACGCCAACTGTATGTGGTATAAATCCATCTGGAACATCAACAATAAACTACCAAGACTCATCGTGTAATACAGCTTCATTATCATTTAATAATCCAACAGTGTGTTTACCTTGCCCTGATATAGAGCCAACAATTACTCAAAGTGCATGTGCAAGTATAGATTATTCTAGTACTTTAGACCAAGGTGGATGTTCTTCTGTGGCAGATTCATATGCTTGGGAATTTTTCTTAAATGGAAACTCAGTAGGTACCTCAAATACGTTAAACGGTACTTTTGAATATACTGGTACAGCAGCATTTGAAGGTGATTTCACAGCAACACTAACGTATACTGGAACTTATGGTACTGGATGTATTTTACCTAATGTTTCAGAAAATTCAAATACAATTACTTTACCCAATACTTTAGGTGGAAATATTTCCGCTCAAACAAATGTAATTTGCTCTGGTACCGCTACAGGAGAAATAGTAGTTGAAGGTACTAACGGTACAGCACCATATTCTTACTCTATAGATGGTGGAAATAATTTTGAACAATCTGGAACTTTTTCTGATTTAACAAGTGGAAATTATACGATTACTATACTTGATGATTTGGGATGTACAGCTACGGTAAGTGCAAATGTTTTAGATGAAGGTGATAGTGAAGATCCAATCATTACTTGTCCCGCCAATATAACTGCAACTACATCTGATGATGGTACTGGCAATTGTTCAACTACTGCTACTTTAGGTACACCTACAACATCTGATAACTGTTCAATTGCATCAGTTGTTGCTCAAGTCGATGGAACTAATATTGACCCTGTTACTTTTGAATTTCCAATAGGTGAAACAACTGTAACTTGGGTTGTTACTGATGCTGCAGGTAATACAGCTGATTGTTCTCAAACAATTACTGTGACAGATAATGAAGATCCTACAATTACATGTCCTGAAACTATTAACATTAGCGTTGATGCAGGTGTTGATGGCGCTATTGCAAACTATACTACTCCTGTAGGAATTGATAACTGTCCTGGAGCTACTACCACGCAAACTGCTGGTTTACCTTCTGGCTCGCTATTCCCTATCGGAATAACTACGAATACGTTTGAAGTAACTGATGCTGCTGGTAACACGGTAACGTGTAGCTTTGATGTCACTGTTACAGATAATGAAGATCCTACCATTACATGTCCTGAAACTATCAACATCAATGTAGATGCTGGTGTGGATGGTGCTGTGGTAAATTATAACGCACCTGTGGGTACGGATAATGCACCTGGAGCTACTACCACGCAAACTGCTGGTTTACCTTCTGGCTCGCTATTCCCTATCGGAACAACTACAAATACGTTTGAAGTAACTGATGCTGCTGGTAACACGGTAACGTGTAGCTTTGATGTCATTGTTACAGATAATGAAGATCCTACAATTACATGTCCTGAAACTATCAATATCAATGTAGATGCTGGTGTGGACGGTGCTGTAGTAAACTATACTGCGCCTGTAGGTACGGATAATGCACCTGGAGCTACTACCACACAAACTGCTGGTTTACCTTCTGGTTCGCTATTCCCTATCGGAACAACTACGAATACGTTTGAAGTAACTGATGCTGCTGGTAACACGGTAACCTGTAGCTTTGATGTAATTGTTACAGATAATGAAGATCCAACTATTTCATGTATTGACCCTATCAATTTAAATGTAGATTCAGGAGTATGTGGTGCTATTGTAACTTACACCACACCTGTGGGTACGGATAATGCAACTGGAGCTACTACAACACAAATCGCTGGTTTACCTTCTGGTTCACTATTCCCTATCGGAACAACTACAAATACGTTTGAAGTAACTGATGCAGCTGGTAACTCGGTAACATGTAGCTTTGATGTTGTTGTTATTGATGACGAAGACCCTACCATTACATGTCCTGCTGACATTATAGCTAACACATCAGATGATGCTACTGGAAATTGCTTAACTACAGTTGCTCTTGGTACTCCTGAGACAAACGATAACTGTACTGTAGCTTCTGTTATAGCGCAAGTAAACGGAACTGATATTGACCCTGTTACTTTTGAATTTCCTTTAGGAGATACAACGGTTACTTGGATTGTTACTGATAACAGTGGTAATACTGCTAGTTGTGAACAATCTGTTACAGTTAATGATGATGAAGCGCCTACTATTACATGTCCTGCTGATATTACAGTAACTGCCGATCCTGGATTATGTTCTGCATCAAATGTAGACTTAGGTGAGGCTACAGCAAACGACAACTGTGAAGTAGCTACGATATTAAACAATGCTTTAGAACCATTTGCTCTTGGTGAAACAATTGTAATATGGACTGTTACAGATGCATCAGGAAACGCAACAACATGTGAACAAATTGTTACTGTTGTAGACGGTGAATTACCAGAAATTACGTGTCCACCTGCTGTAACAGTTAATGTTGATCCTGGAACTTGCGAAGCTAGTAATGTAAGTCTTGGAGATATTAATGCAGCTGATTGTACCGATGTTATTATTACTAATAATGCACCTGTAACCTTCCCATTGGGTGACACAACTGTAATATGGACTGTAACTGATCTTGCTGGAAACGCTGTAACTTGTGAACAATTAGTAACTGTAATTGATAATATTCCACCAACATTTGTAGAAACATTACCAACAGATACTACAGTAGAATGTGACGCGGTTACAAACGCTGAAACATTAACTGCTACAGACAATTGTAGTGAGGCCGTTGTAACATTTAACGAAGTTAGAATAGACGGATCGTGTGTTTCCAATTATATCATAGAACGTACTTGGACAGCTACTGATGATAATAACCTAACAACTGTTCATACACAAACTATAACTGTTCAAGATACAACACCTCCAGTATTTATTGGAAGACTACCTGAAGATATAACTGTAGAGTGTGATGCTATACCAACTGCAGAAGTTGTTGAAGCAACTGATAACTGTAGCACAGCCATTGTTGAAAGTGAAGATAATATCATTGAAGGTGTATGTGCAGGTACATATACTATAGAACGTATATATACAGCTACTGATGAATGTGGTTTAACTGTGTCTTACACACAAACTATTAATGTACAAGATACAACCGCTCCTACGCCTGCGGAAACGCTTGAGGAGAATATTACTGTAAGCTGTACAGACATCCCTGAAGTTCCTGAAATTCAATTTGTAGACAACTGTTCTACAGACGTTGTTATAGTATTTGATGAAGTAAACGGATTTGATGATACTGTATTTGAAGACTATCAAATAATAAGAACATGGACTGTTAGAGATACTTGCGATAATGAAGCGGTATATACACAAACATTAAATGTAATGTTAGATGAGATTATTACAGAAGTAAATGGTCCTGATAGATGCTATAATGATGGTATTATAGATTTAAACGAATTCCTTTCTTCTGAAAATCAAGAAGGCACATGGGAATTGATAGAAGGAAATACTGAAGCAGAGTTAGATAATAATTTATTTAACCCTACAACTTTAACATTATCTGAAGACTTTAAACCAGGTAGCGAATCTATCGACTATACGTTTAGATATACAGGATTAGAAGACGGCTGTATTAATATCACAGAAGTTACTATGGCAATAAATGCAGATTGTATTGTTTTACCATGTGGCGACTCTGATGTTGAAATCTCAAAAGCATTAACACCTAATGGAGATGGCTTTAACGATAGCTTTGACATTATGGGTATAGATTTATGTGGATTTACAGCTAACGTCAAAATATTTAACCGTTGGGGCGCATTAATATTTGAATCTAGTAATTATACACTAGGTGAAGGCCAAGGTACATGGCAAGGAAACGCTCATAAATCATCTGTAGGATCTGCAGGAAGAGTACCAAACGGAACATACTATTATATTATAAACTTAGAAAATAGTGGATTAGCACCTTTCACTGGCCCTATCTACATCGGAACCAAATAAAACGTAACCTATGAAACTTATAAAACATTATATAATTGCTTTTGCGTTATTTAGTTGTACTGTTGGAGTTGCACAACAATTACCTCAATTCACACAGTATATGTATAACACAATTTCTATAAATCCAGCATATGCTGGTAGTAGAGAAGCTTTAAGCATTGTTGGATTACACCGAAGCCAATGGGTTGGTTTTGATGGTGGCCCTATTACGCAAACGCTTTCTGTTCATTCACCATTAAGAAATGATAGAATAGGTTTAGGTTTATCTTTTATTGAAGACGATCTAGGTCCTGAAAACTACAGCTATTTATATGGCGATTTTTCATACACAATTCCTACTGGTGCTACGGGTAATCTTGCTTTCGGTCTTAAAGCCGGTTTTACTAGCTATAGTTTAGATCCTGATTTTAGAAATTCTCAAAGTTTTGACCCTTCTATTAGAGGTGTTCAAGATAGATGGACACCAAACATAGGTTTAGGTTTATATTACCACACTAACCGATTTTATGTAGGTGCCTCTGCCCCACGTGTTTTAAACACTGATAGAAATGTAGACGAAGGTTTTGAAGCGCTTGAAAGATTAAGCTATTACGTAATAACTGGAGCTGTATTTGACTTAAGTGAATCGTTTAAATTCAAGCCTTCTGCTTTAATGAAAGCTACAAATGGTGCACCCCTATCTTTTGATTTAACTGGTAGTTTCTTATACAACGAAAAGTTTTGGTTAGGTGCCTCTTACAGATTAAATCAAGATACAGGAGCATTTGGCGGTTTTGCTGACATACAATTATCACGTCAATTAAGAGTAGGATATTCTTACGAAAAACCTATTTCAGAAATTAGAAGATTTACAAGTGGTACGCACGAAGTACTACTTATTTACGAATTCAAATTCTTAAGTTCTAAATTAAAATCTCCTAGATATTTCTAAATCACTGCACAAATTCATTATGAAATTAAAAACATACATATTAGTTTGTATTACGTTAGTAATGGTGTCTGTAGCATTTGCACAACCAGGTAGACAAAAAAGGGCAGATACGTTATTTAATAAGTTTTCTTTTGTTAAAGCTGCAGAAGTTTATAAAGATCTTATAAAAAATAATTATAATAAAGATTATGCTACAAGACAGCTAGCCGATTGTTATGCTTACTTAAGAAACCCTTCTGCTGCTGCTAGATACTATAAACGTGTTGTAGAACAGGATGATGTCCCCGTGGAATATTATTACAGTTATGCTCAAGCTTTAAGAGGAATTAAAAAATACGAGGAATCCAGAAAATGGATGCAACGTTTTAAAGATTCTGGAGGCGTTACCAATACAGGTGATTTTGAAAAAGATCAGTTATTTATGGCGCATGTTTTTAGTTCTAAAAAACAATATTTTTTAAAGCGTACTAGAATAAATTCAAAATTTAGTGATTTTGGAGCTATAGAGCATGATGGTAAAGTATACTTTGCGTCTTCGCGAGATGAAGGCGTATCTGTAAAACGAGTTTATGGATGGAATGAACAACCCTTTTTAGACGTTTACGTAACCGAAAAAGGTGGCAAACGCAATGTTAACCATACGCACAAATTAAAAGGTGATGTTAACTCTATTTATCACGATGGTCCAATAGTAATTACTAAAGATGGTAAAACCATGTATTTTTCTAGAAATGCTGCTAATAAGTATGGTAAAGAAAATGACAAACAAGGCATTAGTAACATTAGCATCTATAAAGCAACGCTTCAAGATAGCCTTTGGACAAATGTTGAAAAACTACCAATTAGTAGTACTGAATATTCAACCCAACACCCGGCTTTAAATAAAGACAATACAAAGCTCTATTTTTCTTCGGATAGACCAGGTGGTTACGGCGGATCTGACATCTATTATGTAGATATTAATCCTGACGGTACATTTGGAGAACCTGTAAATGCTGGAAACGTAGTAAATACTAAAGATTCCGAAGGTACACCATTCATAAATAATGAAGGTATTTTATTCTTTTCGTCTGATGGCCATTTAGGTTTAGGATTATTAGATAATTTTGGTACCGTAACTGATGAAACTGGTACTATAACTGATGTTGTTAACCTTGGTGTGCCCGTAAATTCTGAGAAAGATGATTTTTCGTTTACTATGAATCAAGATGGCTTAACGGGCTATTTCTCATCAAATAGAAGAGGCGGTCGTGGTGACGATGATATTTACGAATACTATCGTAAGCCGTTACTTAACGTTCGTGGTCAGGTAGTTGATGCTATTAACACTAAGCCAATTCCTAATTCAGTAATTAATTTATTTGATGCTGACGGCAATAAAATAGCCTACATGGTAACTGATAAAGACGGTTATTATAATATAAATATTGATAGAAATAAAGATTATAAAATTGTAGCAAGTCAAGATAAATATATTGACGATTACAGAGAATTTACATCAAAAAATATATCAAGTATAGAATCTGTTATTGTAGCCAACTTAATTTTAAATCCTGTTCAAAATGTGGAGGTATTGGCAGAGTTATCTCTAAACACCATCTATTTTGATTTTGATAAACATACCATCAGAGAAGATGCTAAGAAAGAGTTAGATAAGATTGTAAATTTAATGACTGAGGATTATCCTGATATGGTTATTAGAATAGAATCTCATACAGATTCTAGAGGATCGCTAACTTATAATGATAAATTATCTATAGACAGGGCAAATGCTACTTACGAATATTTAATTTCTAAAGGTATAGCTCCAAGTCGCATTACAGAACACAAAGGTTTTGGTGAAAGACGCCTTACTAATGGTTGTGAAGATGGCTCTAAATGTGAAGATGAAGAACATCAACTAAACCGTAGAACACAATTTATAATTGTTCAAATAGAATAGTGAATACAAACTAACTACTTGTATTATTAAAAACAAGACCCCATGAAACCAAAAAAACACTTGTTTACCTATGTAATATGTTTACTCTCGTTTACTGTTTTTGCACAACAAGGTTTGCAAAAAAGAGCAGATAGCTTGTTTAATAAATTTGCGTTTGTAAATGCTGCTAAGGTTTATAAAAAATTAGTAGAGAAAGATTATAATGCAGACTACGCAAACAGGCAACTAGGCGATTGTTATGCCTATATGCGTAACCCAGAAAAGGCTGTTGAATATTATAAGAATGCCGTTGCTCAAGACAATGTGCCTATTGAATATTATTACAAATACGCACAAGCATTAAGAGGTATAAAAGACTATAAAGCATCGAGAATTTGGCTTGAAAAATTTAAACAAGCTGGCGGAGTTCTTGATAAAAATAAAATAAATAAAGATCCAGACTTTATAACAGCTGTTTTTAATGCTAAAAATCAATATTTCTTAAAGGACGTAAAATTCAATTCAGATTTAAGTGATTTTGGAGCCTTTGAACATGATGGTAGTGTTTATTTTGCTTCTTCTGCTGATAAAGGTGTGTCTACAAAGCATTTGTATGCTTGGAACGAACAACCGTTTCTAGATGTTTATGTTACCGAAAAGGATGCCGATACTATTATTCACCATTTATCTAAACTAAGAGGTGATATAAATTCTGTGTATCACGACGGCCCAGTTACAATATCTAAAGATGGTAAAACCATGTATTTTTCTAGAAATAACTTTAGTAATAAAAAGTTAGGAAAAGATAATAAAGGCATTAGTAACCTTAAAATATACAAAGCCTCTTATAGTAATGGTGAATGGACAAATATTACAGAGTTACCATTTAATAGTGACGATTACTCTGTGGGGCATCCAGCTTTAAATGAGGACGAAAGTAAACTTTACTTTGCTTCAGATATGCCTGGTGGTTTAGGAGGTTCAGATATTTATTATGTAGATATAGATGATAATAATGGATACGGTACGCCACAAAATGCAGGTAAAATTATAAACACAAAGCGAAATGAATTATTTCCATTTATGAATAGTGAAGGTATTTTATTCTTCTCTTCTGATGGACATATGGGACTAGGTCTTCTAGATATTTTTGCAACAGTTTACGATGAAAATAACACACTAACTGATGTTGTTAATCTTGGAGTTCCTGTAAACTCTAGTAAAGATGATTTTTCATTTTTTATGAATGATGATGGCTTAACAGGTTATATCGCTTCAAATAGAGATGGCGGCGTTGGAGATGACGATATCTATGCTTTTAATAGAATACCTCGTTTAAAACTTCAAGGTACAGTAATAGACTCTACAACAAGTGCCCCTGTTGAAAAAGCTATAGTTACATTATCTGATATCGATAGTAATAAAATAGCTTATGTTGAAACTAACGATAAAGGCGAATACGAGATTAATGTAGACAGAGATACGGACTACGTAGTAACAGTTAATAAAGAAGAATATCCAGAATATGAAGCATCCGTTTCAACCAAAGAATTGGATGATACTACCAAACTTATTACAGTAGATTTTGTAATTAGTAAAATTAAAACAGAAGTTAAAGATGAGCCTGAAATTACAATTGATGATCTTGGACCCATATATTTCAATTTTGATAGTGCTAAAATAAGAAACGAAGACTCAGCTGAATTGGCCAGAATTGTAGATTTAATGGTGAATAAATACCCAGAAATGACTATTAAAATTGAATCTCATACAGATTCTAGAGGACCTGCTGCTTACAATAAAACATTATCTGTAAGAAGAGCTAACGCTACATTTAATTATTTAATTGCTAAAGGCGTTGATGCTTCAAGAATTATAGAACGCGATGGTTATGGAGAAGAGCGATTAACTAACGGTTGTGATGGTACCATACGATGTACCGAAGCGCAACATAACCTAAACAGACGTACTAACTTTATCGTTTTAAAAGTTAAATAGATTAAAATATTAGACCATATTTAACCATCAAAAGCTTTTATCTTTTGATGGTTTTTTTTGGTATTAAAATCAATTAATACATTGCCACAAATCTGCTTTTAAAGTATTATGCTTAGTATTAATGACACCAAAACAGTTTTCTATAAAATATAGTTTTGCTCTCCACCTTCCGTATAAAAAAAACTTTGGCTAATAACTTATAATAAACTTGTTTTCAAAACATTACACATTTCTATAATAAAAGGATTAACCTGCGCATCAATCTATATGCTATTCTATAGCTAAATTTAAAATCAGTATATATTCAATTTTTGACTAAAAAAACTGTATGTCACTAGCAGCAGATAAAATCAGAGTCAAGATAATTCTTTAAAAAGATAGTTTTAATACAAAAAAACCTCTCTGTAAAACAGAAAGGTTTTTTATCTAAAACTCAACTAGATAGCAATTAATTTATCATTGTAGTTACTTAATAGTAAGTAGGTTAAATTATAAAAAGCTCGTTTTATAAACGCGTATTAAGTTTATAATCATTTATTTTTTTATGAAGATATTGGTAAAATACCATTTATCGTTTTCATCTTTTTCAGCAGAAATTTCAAAATCTGTAAAATCACCTTCAATATTTTTCTTGTGCGCTTCACTACGCATCCAAGCGCCAACTACAGATTGTGCAGATGTAAAACCATATGCTACATTTTCTGAAACATTTACTGCACTAGCATTATTTTTTAAATACGTGCTTCTTGTGAAAAAATTAGCGTGAGATACAGTTTGTGTATCCACCATATAATCTGTGTGTGAAAACGCTGTAGATTTAATAATAGTCATACTTTTCAGAGGATTTAATCCTATAGACAATCTATGATTATTAATCAACTCCAATATTTCCATTTCAATAGATTTGGCTTCTGGAGTTTCAATGTTTTCAATAAGCGCATCAACATTATCATCCATAGATTCTGGAGAACAAGAAAATGAAAATAGGGCAATAACTGCCAATAACGACAATTTGGTTAGCAACTTCATGGTTAAGTAAATTTAGATTTGGGATTATAAATTTACCTTCTATGTAGTGCAAGTTATGTTAATCAAATGTTAAAATCGACCAAAAACATGTATTTCAACGAAATTTTATGTTTTTAATCGGTAAACGGTATCTACTAAGCCTATTTTTTTGTATTTCGCCTAAGTTTTAAGGAGATAATCGATGAATTAGCCAACTATTAGCTTCTTGTAGCTGATATCTAATTCTATCATGAAGTCTGTTAGGTCTCCCCTGCCAAAACTCTATTTCAACAGGTTTAACAATATAACCGCCCCAGTATTCTGGCCTTTCAATAGCTTTACTTTCATATTCAGCTTCCAACGATTTTAATTTATTTTCTATGTAATTTCTATCTGGTATTACTTCGCTTTGGTGAGATGCCATTGCGCCTAATTGGCTTCCTTTTGGACGCGACTTAAAGTATCCATCACTTAAATGTTCTGCTATCTTTTCTGCCTTACCTTTTATTATTACTTGTCGCTCTGCACCATGCCAAAAAAAAGATAAACAAACATGAGGGTTGTTAGCTATTGCTTTTCCCTTCTCACTCTCATAATTTGTGTAAAAAATAAAGCCTTCACTATTAAATTTTTTTAATAATACTACTCTGCTTTTAGGAAAACCATCAATACCAATGGTAGATAGCGTCATAGCGTTGTTTTCATTCTCAGTAAAGAACTTATCTACTTCATAAAACCAATTTTGAAAAAGATCAAACGGGCTTTCAGGAGCATCTTGTAATAGGAGTGCACCCTTCTCGTAAGACTTTCTGTAATTACTTAAATCATTTTCCATTCAACGAAATTAATAAAAAAATTACCTCAAGTAAAACACATATCTCAAATAAAGTCCTTAACTTCGATTAGTCTCTCAATTATTATTAATTTAAATTACATACCAACCCTATGCAATTTGAGAAGACGTGTCATTTTAAGACCCTAAAACCTCTTAAGGTTGGATTACCATTTGGTAATTATTTTTTTTGCAAACGCTTTATTATTGGTGAACCTTTTGAAGGCGTACATTTTGATTGGAATAAAGCCGAATTACTTATAAACGAAGTTATTAAACACTACGGAAGTAATGCTAAAATTGCTTATATCGTGAATAGAATTAATCATTATTCTATAGATCCTCAAAATTGGCTGAAAATTGAAAAAAAGTATGATTTTTTGGTTGCTGGCGCTATAGTGTATTACAACAATGCTAACTACATTAATGCATCACTGGAAAAGCAATTCACAACTAAAAGTATTAAGCGCTGTTTATCAATAGATGAAGCCATAGCTTGGGTTGAACAACTTAAAGAGTTTCGCTAAAAATCAAAAGATTTACCATCTTCAGCCAACTCTACATTATCAAATACAGTGTGTGCTTCTTCTTTAAAAAGGTTTAAATCTGGATATCGTGAAGAATAATGCCCCAATATTAAAGTACCAGCATTAGCAAGTTTAGCTATAGTTGCTGCTTCTTTTGCCGTAGAATGTTTTGTTTTTGGTGCTAAATGCGCATGATTTTCTAAAAATGTAGATTCATGATATAATACATCTACATCTTTAATAATAGGCACTATATCTTCTTTATACACCGTATCGCTACAAAAGGCATAACTTTTTGGTTTTTCAGCAGGAAACGTAACGGTTTTATTATCGATAAGAACACCATCTTCATTTTCAACATCAAAACCTTGTTTTAATTTACGATAATAAGCTACATCTATATTTGCTGCTTTTGCAGCATCAATATCCAACTTTCTATCGCCTTCTTTTTCCTTAAATAAATATCCGTTGGTATAAATACGATGCTCTAAAGGAATAGTATACACTTCCACAGCTTCGTCTTCAAAAATTAATTCAGATTCAGTTGCTGTTAACTCATGAAAATATAGGTTGTAGTTTGTCCACGAATCTGCTAATTTCATTTGTAGCGTTACCACTTCTTTAATACCTTTTGGTCCATAAACATGCAAATCTGCTTCTCTAGTGAGCAATCTAAATGTTGATATTAAACCCACTAAACCAAAAAAATGGTCACCGTGTAAATGAGAGATAAAAATACGTTTGATACGGTTAAACTTAACTTTATGTTTACGTAAATGCACCTGTGTACCTTCACCACAATCTATAAGAAACATGTGGTTACCTATTTCTAAAACCTGAGAGGTTGTATTGCCTAATGTTCGTGGTGTAGCACTGTAACAGCCTAAAATGGTTAGCTTCATAGTTAAAAACCTAAATCGCGTTCCATTTCTTCCATTTCAATAATATCAAAAGCCTCTTGTTGTGTTGGTACCACAATTAAGTCTTCAGGAATTTTATCAATATCAATGTTTTCGGATACGATAACAAAGGAATGTTTTTCGCTTTTATGAATGTTTGAAATGTTTAGAAATTCAACAACATCAGCTGTATTTATTTTACCTAAAGCGGTTAAAATCACAACTAAATTATCATTTTTAAACTTAGGATACAAAGCTTCTAATTTTTTAACGAGCTCAATAATCGTAAATGTTTCTTGGGTAATAATGGTAATATTGCCGTTTTTATCAATAATCATAATTACTGTTTTATTTTTGAAGCTAATAAATAAATTACTGCCATTCTTACGGCTACACCATTTTGTACTTGGTCTAGTATTATCGCTTGCTTAGAATCTGCTACATCACTAGTTATTTCTACACCTCTATTTATTGGCCCAGGGTGCATTATGGTTATTTCTTTATCTAAAGCATCTAATAACGCTTTGTTTACTCCATATTGCTGTGTATATTCTCGGGTAGAAGGAAAATAAGTGATATCCATACGCTCGTTTTGTACCCGAAGCATATTTGCTACATCACACCAGTTTAGTGCTTTTTTTAGGTTTGTTTCTACCTTTACACCTAGTTTATTAATATATTTTGGTATTAACGTTTTTGGGCCACAAACCATAACTTCTGCACCTTGAAGTTGCAGTGCAAAAATATTAGATAGCGCTACTCTACTGTGTAAAATATCGCCTACTATTACTACTTTTTTACCTTTAACTTCTCCTAATTTTTCTCTTATAGAATACGAATCTAACAACGCTTGCGTAGGATGCTCGTGCGCACCATCTCCTGCATTTATAATACTTGCATTTACGTGTTTAGATAAAAATACGCCTGCACCTGGATTAGGGTGACGCATCACAACCATATCCACTTTCATAGAAAGAATATTATTTACGGTATCAATTAAAGTTTCTCCTTTTTTAACAGAGGATTGCGCTGACGAAAAATTAATAACATCAGCAGACAAACGCTTTTCTGCCAATTCAAACGATAATTTTGTTCTTGTAGAGTTTTCAAAAAATAAGTTAGCAATGGTAATATCACGTAACGATGGCACTTTTTTAATAGGTCTATTTATAACCTCCTTAAAATGATCGGCAGTTTCAAAAATAAGTTTAATATCTTGTTTAGTAAGATACTTTATTCCAAGTAAGTGATTTACACTTAATTCGCTCATTTATTTTCTATTTATCAATTAAGTAAACTGCGTCCTCTTTATCGTGCTCTTTCCAGTTTACTTTTACTTTTTCACTATTTATAACATCTACTTGTCGCCCTCTATAATCTGGCTGAATAGGTAAATGTCTACTAAAACGTCTATCAATCAATGTTAGCAACTCTATTTCGTTTGGTCGCCCAAAAGATTGTACTGCTGTTAAAGCGGCTCTTATACTTCTACCTGTGTATAACACATCATCAACAAAAACAATGTTTTTATCTTCAACTATAAAATCAATTTTTGTGCTATTGGCTTCCAAAGGTTTATCGCTTCTTCTAAAATCATCACGATAAAATGTAATGTCTAAATAGCCAAGTTTTATGTGTTTTATCTTGTAATCGTCTCTAAGTATTTGGGCTATTCTGTTTGCTAAAAATACCCCACGAGGCTGTAAACCAATAAGTACCGTTTTAGAGAAATCGTTATGTTTTTCAATGAGTTGACAAGCCAATCGATGAAGAATGATGTTTACCTCTTTTGCGTTAAGTAAAACTTTCTGACTCATAATTACTACCCAAACATGTTTGGGTGACAAAGGTAATGCAAAAAATTAAAATGTATTCGTTTAAAGTGATTTTAAAAAATCGACAGTACAGATATAGATTTTAAATGGTTATTATTCTAATTTTGTATTCATTGAATTTTAACTATTTGTAATGGACGAATATATTGATATTGCCACGAAAGAAGGAGAATTAACAGGTGAACGAGAATTAAAATCAATAATTCATAAAAAAGGCTTGTACCATCATACGGCGCATATTTGGTTTTATACAGAGGATAAATATATTCTACTAGCACAACGCTCAGCTAAAAAAGCTATTTGCCCATTACTTTGGGACGTCTCAGTTGCTGGACATATAGATGCTGGCGAAACCATCAAACAAGCTGCTATTAGAGAAACCAAAGAAGAAATTGGGCTAACTATTACAGAAAGCGATTTACAGCTAATAGGTATTTATAAGTGTTTTCAAAAACATAGTAATGTGCTTATAGATAATGAGTTTCATAATACGTTTATCGCAAAACTTAAAATACCTATATCTAACTTAAGCTTACAGGAAAGCGAAGTAGCATCAGTTAAACTAGTTTCGTTTGCTACGTTTAAAAATATTTTAGAACACATTGGCCAAAACAATCATTTTGTGCCATCAAACAAAGCCTATTATCAAACTGTTTTAGAACATATAATTAACAAGGTCTCGTAATATTTTAGGCTAGTTTAAAAGCCAAATCTTACTTATATTTACAGAAAGTGAGATTATTATGAGCCAACAATTTAAAGCTAAAGTAAACACCAGTTTTAATTTTGATATCAATTCAGAAGATATTTCTAAGCTTGATACCGTCAAAGTTTCAGACACAAACTACCATTTACTTCACAAAAACCAATCCTTTTCGGCTGAAGTTATAACTTCAAACTTCAATAAAAAACAATATCATATTTCAATTAATAACAATTTATATAAGGTTGATATTTCAGATGAATTAGATATGCTTATTGACGCTATGGGCTTTTCTATAAGCTCTAAAAAGGCTATTACATCCATTATCGCCCCAATGCCAGGTCTTATTCTAGAAATTGGCGTTAAAGTTGGCCAACATATTAAGGAAAACGACTCATTACTTATACTAGAAGCCATGAAAATGGAAAATAACATTACTTCACCTATTGATGGTATTATTAAAGCAATACATGCTAAACAGGGTGATGCGGTAGAAAAAAATCAACTAATTATAGAATTTGAAAACTAATTATTAGTAGAAAAAAATTGATTTTCTTTTTTGAAGAAATGACAAAATATAGGTCTTAATGAAAAAAATTCTTGTAGCCAACAGAGGTGAAATTGCCATTAGAGTAATGAAAACTGCGCGCAGTATGGGTATTAAAACCGTTGCTGTATTTTCTGAAGTAGATAGAAATGCGCCACATGTAAAATTTGCCGATGAAGCTGTTTGTATTGGCGAGGCGCCCTCTAAGAAATCGTATTTAAAGGGCGAAACTATTATTAAAGTAGCTAAAAATCTTAATGTTGATGGTATACACCCTGGCTATGGCTTTTTGAGTGAAAATGCTGATTTTGCTGAGTTATGCGAAAAAAATAATATTATTTTTATTGGACCACGATCTAAAGCTATCAATATTATGGGAAGTAAGCTTGCCGCAAAGGAAGCTGTAAAAGCATACAACATACCCATGGTTCCTGGAATAGATGAAGCCATAACCGATATTAAAAAAGCAAAAGAAATTGCTAAAGAGATTGGGTTTCCTATCTTAATAAAAGCTTCGGCAGGTGGCGGTGGTAAAGGCATGCGTATTGTTGAAAAAGAAAAAGATTTACAATCTCAAATGAATCGTGCCATAAGTGAGGCTACCTCAGCATTTGGCGATGGTTCTGTTTTTATCGAAAAGTATGTGAGTTCGCCCAGACATATAGAAATTCAAGTAATGGCAGATAGCCACGGTACAATTCTACATTTTTTTGAGCGCGAATGCAGTATACAAAGGCGCCATCAAAAAGTGGTTGAAGAGGCACCATCTTCTGTTTTAACACCTCAATTAAGAGAAGCCATGGGGCAAGCTGCCCTAAAAGTTGCAAAATCTTGCGATTATCTAGGAGCTGGCACTGTAGAGTTTTTGTTAGATGCCGATCATAATTTCTATTTTTTAGAAATGAATACGCGTTTACAAGTAGAACATCCTGTTACTGAAATTATCGCTGGTGTAGATCTTGTTGAACTTCAAATTAGAGTAGCTCGCGGAGAAAAATTAAATATAAAACAAGAGGATTTAAAAATTAAGGGACATGCATTAGAATTGAGAGTTTATGCTGAAGATCCTTTAAATGATTTTTTACCAAGTGTAGGACATTTGGAGGTATATCAACTTCCATCAGGAAAAGGTATTAGAGTTGATAATGGTTATGAAGAAGGTATGGATATTCCAATTTATTATGATCCTATGCTCTCTAAACTTATTACTTATGGCAAAACGAGAGAAGCAGCTATTTTACTGATGAAAAAAGCAATTGCAGACTATAAAGTACAAGGTGTAGCCACAACATTATCTTTTGGTAAGTATGTGTTTGAACATGATGCCTTTACTTCTGGTAACTTCGATACACATTTTGTTAAAAAATATTATTCACCCGAAATTCTACAAAAAAACACAGAAGACGAGGCTAAAATAGCAGCATTAATTGCTGTAAAACATTATTTAAAAGATAAAGACATATTGAGACTTCCTTTAAAGTAATATTAGATTTACGCCTTTGTGCTTAAAATTTTACAGAACTAAATAACTATGAATTCCAAACAAGATAAAATAGATAAACTTAATGAGCGTATTGCGCTTTCTAAATTAGGTGGTGGTCAACAACGTATTGACAAGCAACACGCCAATAAAAAATTAACCGCTAGAGAACGCGTTAATTATCTGTTAGACGAAGGCTCTTTCGAAGAAATAGGCGCTTTGGTTACACATAGAACTACCGATTTTGGTATGGAAGACCAAATTATTTATGGTGATGGTGTAATAACAGGTTACGGCACTATTTCTGGAAGGTTGGTTTACGTTTACGCGCAAGATTTTACAGTATTTGGAGGCTCTTTATCTGAAACGCACGCCGAAAAAATTTGTAAAATCATGGATATGGCAGTAAAAGTTGGCGCACCTATTATTGGCTTGAACGACTCTGGCGGGGCAAGAATTCAAGAGGGTGTGCGCTCGCTTGGTGGTTATGCCGATATTTTTTTTAGAAATGTGCAAGCCTCTGGTGTAATACCGCAAATTTCAGCAATTATGGGACCTTGTGCGGGTGGTGCAGTATACTCTCCTGCGATGACGGATTTTATAATTATGGTAGAAGAAACCAGCTATATGTTTGTTACGGGTCCAAATGTTGTAAAAACAGTGACTAACGAGGAGGTCACTAGCGAAGCACTTGGTGGCGCGCAAACCCATGCCTCAAAATCTGGTGTGGCACATAAAACATCAATGAATGATGTGGCGTGCTTAGAGGATATAAAAAAATTATTACCCTATTTACCTCAAAATAATACTGAAAAACCTACAGAATTAGATTATGACCTTAAAGATGAAGTAAGAGAGGTTTTGTCAGATATAGTGCCTGATAATCCCAACAAACCATATGATATGCACGAGGTTATTTCTGGTATTATTGATAATGACTCGTTTTACGAGATTCATAAAGATTTTGCTGAAAACATTATTGTAGGTTTTGCAAGATTAGGTGGAAAAAGTATTGGTATTGTAGCAAATCAACCAATGGCATTTGCTGGTGTATTAGATGTTAATAGCTCAAAAAAAGCCGCACGCTTTGTCCGTTTTTGTGATTGTTTTAATATTCCTCTGCTAGTACTTGTTGATGTACCAGGGTTTTTACCTGGTACAGATCAAGAATGGAACGGTATTATAGTGCATGGTGCAAAATTATTATACGCGTTAAGCGAAGCCTCTGTACCTAGAGTAACCGTAATAACAAGAAAAGCTTATGGTGGTGCGTATGATGTTATGAACTCTAAACACATTGGAGCTGATTTTAATTTCTCATGGCCCGGAGCTGAAATTGCTGTTATGGGAGCAAAAGGTGCTAGTGAAATTATTTTTAGACGTGAGATAGCTTCTGCTAAAAATCCCGAAGAAAAACTTGCTGAAAAAGAAGCAGAATATGCTGCGAAATTTGCCAACCCGTATCGCGCCGCAAAACGTGGTTTTATAGATGAAGTTATTCTACCAAAAAACACACGTAGAAAATTATTAAAGGCATTTACAAGTTTAGAGAACAAAGTGGTTGATCTCCCAAAAAGAAAGCATGGAAACATTCCATTGTAAAATTACAAATGTTTATAAATATAAAAAGGAGCCTAAGGCTCCTTTTTTTCAACTTTAATCAATCAACTTTTCTGAGATATGAAATAGTTAAAATTAATTGTAATAGCATCTTTAAATTATTAATTAAAACTATTAACACCCAACCAACCCTTGGTTCATTAATACTGTGTTTTAATTATCCCTAAAAGATTATTGATCTATTACACTCAACTAATTAAATTGATAATAGCATGTAGCAAATATCAAAAACATGAGCTAATCTGCATAATTTTTTACTACGCATTGACTACGCAACATGAAAATTTTTAGTATTTATAATGAAATTTCGCTATTCAGCGTATCTTTAAAAGTATGATGTAGATGTTCTACTAGAGTCATTTTCTTTTTGTCAAAATCAATCTTTTTAGATATTCTATAGCGTTTACTTTCTACAGATCTAATTGAAGTGTTGAGAAACACAGATATTTCTTTATTGGAAAATCCAATTAACACATAATAACAAATTATAACTTCAGATTTATTTAACTGGGGATACAACTCATTGATTTTTTTAAAAAAATCAATATTTAAGTCATTAACCAAGTCTAAGTGGCTATCACTTTTATCTAAGATGGTAGAGGAATTTATATGTAAGCTCTTGTAAAGCTCTTTTATTTTTACCTTTTGGTGCTCTAAACATTTAGTTACGGCTATTTCTTTTACTTCGTTTTTTAAAGTTTTTAAGTATTTTTCTAAGCCATGTACTTTAACAGCTAGTTGTTCGTTATTAGATTTCACATAAGATAGCGTGTCTATTTCACTAGAAACTTTATGTAGCTTACGTTTTTGTTTCTTGTAAATAAAGTAATAATAACAACTCAAAAGCACTAAAACAAAGGCTAGAATACACACGAAAAGCACATTTTGTTTCCGTTTAGTGCGTTCAGCTTCTAAAGCTTCTTCTGAAATTCTTGCGAAATTGCTAATTTCATTTGTGGCAATCAATTGATTAGATAGCAGTTCATTTTCATAGCTACGTAAAGAATCTAAATAAATCTGTGCCGTATCAAAATTCCTAATACTATTGTTTACATCAACACACAAATCATAATAAGAAATCACATAAGTTCTATCTAAATAATCTAATTGCTGTCTTGCTTTTGCTGCGTGAAACTTACATGAATCTAGTTGTTTGTTCTTGAAATACCACCATGCTAATTCAACATTTATACAGGCATTAAAACTATTGTAATTTATTTTAGGTGCACTTGGGCTATTAATAGATGTTTTAAACTTATGATAATAATGTTTAGCTTTAGTAATACTATCAATAGCCAAATAATTCAAAGCTAATTGTGCTGTAGCATCCATATAAATATATGCATCTTTAAGCAAAACATCTTTATATTTATCTAGGTTTGGTAGCAGCACATTTATACTTTCTAAATTTTTATTATTCATGTATTTCATGTAAGCATCTATAAGTTCTATTTCATATAAACCAAATACATTATCACATTTTTCAAAATACACCTTTGCTTTATTTAAATAACTAACCGCTAAGTCATTATCTTTTGATGTACTGTATAAAACTCTATACAGTTGTATACAAGCATCTCCAGCATGAAAATAATCGTTCTCCTTTAGAGCATAAGTAAGTGCTTTATTAAAACTATGTATAGATTGAACATCGTTATCTGTAATATCATAAATATGACCTTGTGCTATATAGTATTCATCAAGATGCCCATCAATATAATCTTCCAAAGGTCTCGGAATAGAATCTAAAAAAGCTTGGGGCTCGTTAGTAGTTACATTTAAATTGTCACTGGCTTGCTGAATATATTTAACGTAACGGGACACCTCTTGTGTAAAACATATTTGAGATATGATACAAAACAATAGTACTAGTTGTGCTTTGCCATGTGGTTTAATCATAAAGAAATAGCTGTAATTTGATATATCCGAAATTTTATTACTAGAATTTTGCAAAAAATTAAAATAAAATTCAATTTACTAATATTTCAGAAAATACAAACACCAAAGTGTAATAATAGTATTTGATTATAAGTTAAATAATACAGAGAATTCTGTGTTTGTAGTATTATGCCCATTATTGGGTTCTTTCATTTCCAAATTTGAAGTATGCCTTACAGAGTATCTAAAATCTAATCGTATTGATTTTATATCGTAAGACATTCCTAATCCAAATACATCTGAAAACGCAAAACCTTTAGCAAGTCGCTCGGTTGCTTTATCTGCTGTCATTGGCCCTACACTTCCCATGGCATAACCACTAAAATTTTTATATATAGTGTAACGGGCTATTATTCCTAAATTTAAAACATACTCCTTAATGGTTCTTTTTTGTGTAAAAAGCGCTCTTTTTTCCA
>CALDUF010000024.1 GCA_937923515.1 uncultured Flavobacteriaceae bacterium | reverse complement strand
ACTCTTCTGGCTGCAGCCCCATTTAACGTAATTTCGCCGCTTTTTCGTGGTCCGGGAATACAATAGGTTTCTAAACGCTCGCCATTATCGTTATTTACAATTTGAACTTTTTCACCTTGTATAATATTTGCAGCATCCATTAAATCTTCATCAATGGTGATACTACCTATATAATTGAGTTCTGCACCTGTGCATTTTACTCTATGAATTTTAGATTTTACTACTTGAATTTGCATGAGGCAAAGGTAATTAATTTAACGCGATATTATCAATAAGTCTAATTTCTCCAGCGTATACAGCAATAAATGCACGATACTTTTTTTTGTTTGATTTTCGTTTTACTGGTTTTAAGGTTTCCACATCTGCAATCAAAAAATATTCTAACTCCAACAAATCATGCTTTGCAAACGCTTTGGTAACCCATTCTATAACTTTAGTAGCACTTTTTGTGCCAAATTGTGTTCTAGCGGTTTTTAGTGTTTTGTATATAAAAGGCGCGGCGGTTTTATACTTAGGTTCTAAGCGCGTATTACGCGAACTCATGGCTAGCCCGCTAGACGCTCTATGAATTTTACAGCCAACTATTACCACTGGTAATTGATGCTTTTCAACCATTTTTTTAATAATTTGTAGTTGCTGAAAATCTTTTTCGCCAAAATAAGCCTTGTGTGGTTTTACTATGTCAAAAAAGCGTTTTACAACAGTGCCTACACCATCAAAATGTCCGTGACGAAATTTACCCTCCATTTCAAACTCTAAACCATCAAAATCAAAAGCTTCGGAAGTGGTATTACCACCATAAATATCTGCTACTGTTGGTGCGTAAACAATAATTTGTGTTTCACTTACCGTTTTAAGTAAGGCAACATCACCTTCAAGCGTTCTAGGGTATTTTTCTAGATCTGTTTTATTATCAAACTGGGTTGGGTTTACAAAAATACTAACCACAGCCACATCATTTTCACTTAATGCCTTAATTACCAATTGTAAATGCCCTTGGTGTAGCGCACCCATTGTTGGCACCATCCCAACGGTGTTATTGCTAGATTTTAATGCTTTTATAGCATTAGCAATCTTGTTTTTGTCAGTGTAAATTTCCACGGTTTAATAAAAAATTAACGGGTGCAAACTTATGATTTTACAGGGACTTTGCATAAATTTTTGTACTTTTGCGTGTTTTTATTTTTGAATCTTCAAAAGCAAACCATATATGAAAGATAAGAGGATATTATATGTATCATCTGAAGTAGTGCCTTATTTACCTGAAACTGAAATTTCTTCAATGTCGTTCGAGGCACCAAGAATGGTTAATCAACAAGGTGGTCAAATTAGAATTTTTATGCCACGTTATGGTAATATTAATGAAAGAAGACACCAGCTACACGAAGTTATAAGATTATCAGGTATAAACTTGGTGATTAATGACTTAGACATGCCTTTAATTATAAAAGTAGCTTCTATACCAAAAGAGCGTATTCAAGTTTATTTTATTGATAATGATGAGTATTTTAAAAGAAAAGCGACTTTAACTGACGAAAACGGAGCGTTATTTTCTGATAATGATGAACGCGCAATTTTCTTTGCTAAAGGTGTTATTGAAACGGTAAAAAAATTAAATTGGGCGCCAGACATCATTCATGTACATGGTTGGTTAGCATCGCTACTACCATTATATCTAAGAGAGTACTACAAAGACGAGCCACTTTTTAACGAGAGTAAAATAGTTACTTCAGTATACAATCAAAGTTTTAACAATACGTTAAACAAAGATATGATCAATAAGATTAAATTTGACAACATAAACGAAGATGCTATTAAACCCTTAGAAGAACCTACATACAATAATTTAATGCAAGTTGCTGTAGATTATTCTGATGCTTTAATTATAGGATCTGAAGTTTTACCCGAAAATTTAGAAACGTATATTAAAGATTCCAATAAACCTGTATTGGAATATAAAAGCAAAGACGAATTTGGTGAAGCATATACACAGTTTTTTAATTCTGAAGTTTTAAGCTAGTAGCCCATCGTTCTTATATATTTATGAAGAAAACATTTAAAGCCCTAAATTACATTGCTGCATTTTCATTTATTTTAATAACGCTGGCAAGTTGTGATAAAGAGTTTACATCTATAGATAGTGATGTACTTGGTGAAGATAATTTTACGTTTAACACAACATCTATTGATTTTCCAGTAGTAACTTACAATCAAAATTTAGAAGCCCAACAGATAAATGCTTTATCCTCTAATCTACTTGGTGTGTTTAACGATCCTGAATATGGGCAAACGCTCGCTAGTATTGTAGCACAAGTTGTACCACAAACCTTTACTGATAGTGAAGATTTTTTTGGAGAAAACCCTCAGATAGAGTCCGTAATCCTCACCATACCTTACTTTAGCACTCAGGTAAATGTTGATGAAAATGGAGTTTCAAACTTTCAACTAGACTCTGTTTATTTTGATAATAATGATTTTGAAAACCCAAAAGCTGTAACTTTAAAAGTGTACGAAAACACTTATTTTCTAAGAGACTTTAGCGTGTTTGAAAATGCTAGTCAAAATTACTACTCGAAAGCTGACGGATCTATAAACAATACCGATAATTTTTCTGTGACTGCAGATGAAACTATTAATTTCGATGAAAATGTAGGCACACTATTTAATACTGAAGCAATTACACCAACCCCTGAAGCTCGCGAGAGCACCTCTACTGTTGATGGTGTAGAAACTTCAACATTTTTACCTCCTGCGCTTCAAATGGATCTTGCCGAAAGCGCTGAAGCAAAAGCACGCTGGAAAAACTTAATCTTAGATCAAGCAGGTTTATCACCTTTAACCAATGCCGGTGAGTTTATTAACCACTTTAAAGGTTTATATATAAAAGCAGACGCAAGTAGCGATACCAGCATGATGTTACTAGATTTAGCTACTGGTCCAAATAACAGTGGTGCTAACATTACCATTAACTACTCAAGCGATGATGGCGACGACGAAGGAGACGAACGTGACGAAGGCGCATATGTACTTAACTTCTCTGGCAATCGTTTAAATACATTTATTAATAATTACAATCCTATTTTTCCTGATACACCAAATACTGTTGATGGAGATGATAAGTTATACTTAAAAGGTACTGAAGGCGGCATGGGTGTAATAGAATTATTTAATGGTTTGGTAGACTGCGATGGTGACGGGGAAATAAATGATAATGCTTTTGATTGTTTTAAAAAAACATTTAGAGAAACTGATGAAAACGGTAATTTTATTTTAGAAAATGATCGTTTTAAGTTAAAACGACTTATAAATGAAGCGCATTTGGTGATATACGAAGATGAAACTTTGGATAACACTGTTGACCCTAACGAAAATGAATTTCATGCATTTGATAGATTGTACATCTATAATTTAGAAAACAACCTTCCTATACAAGATTACTTTACTGATTTTACTGCCGAGGCTTCAAACCCTTTTATCTCTAGAAGATTTACTTTAGGTAATAGAATTGTAGACGAACAAGGTGATGCAAAATTTAAACTTAAAGTTACTGACCTGCTAAACGATATATTGATTAATGATGCAGATAATACAAAACTAGGGCTGGTACTTACCAATAATGTTAATATCGCATCAACAACAGCACTATTAAATAGCACTGAAGATGTAACAAATGTACCATCTAACACAGTAATTACACCAAGAGGTACAATTGTATATGGTAATAATACTAATGCCACTACTACTGAAGGTACAAGTAAAAAATTACGACTAGAAGTATTTTTTACAGAATCTGAATAAAACGTCTTTTTTTGCTATTGAGATGATTTTTAACGTGTAAAACAACACTTTACATAAATAATTATTGTTAATAAAGATATATTTTACATATTTGCGCAACAATAAATAACCCCAAAATCAAAACAAAACTATGTGTGGAATTGTTGGATATATAGGACACAGGGATGCCTACCCAATCGTAATTGAAGGTCTTAAACGATTAGAATACAGAGGATATGACAGTGCTGGTATTGCATTATTTGACGGTACAGACTTAAAAGTATCTAAAACTAAAGGAAAAGTTTCCGATCTAGAAAATCGTGTTGCTGGTGAAATAACTAAAACAGGAAATCTTGCTATTGGACACACACGTTGGGCTACGCATGGTGTTCCAAACGACGTGAATTCTCACCCTCATGTTTCCAATTCTGGAGATCTAGTAATTATTCACAATGGTATTATTGAAAATTACGAATCTTTAAAAAAGGAGCTGATTAAAAGAGGTTACACTTTTAAATCTGATACTGACACAGAGGTACTTATAAATCTTATTGAAGAAGTAAAAAGTCAAGAAGGTGTTAAGCTTGGAAAAGCTGTACAGATTGCTTTAAACCAAGTTGTTGGTGCATACGCTATAGCTGTATTTGATAAGAATAAGCCAGAAGAAGTTGTTGTTGCACGCTTAGGAAGCCCGCTTGCAGTAGGTATCGGTGAAGAAGAATTTTTTATTGCTAGTGATGCTTCTCCATTTATAGAATACACTAAGAATGCCATATATTTAGAAGATGAAGAAATGGCTATTATTAGATTTCATAAAGGTATCAAAGTACGAAAAATTAAAGATGATGCTTTAGTAGATCCATATATTCAAGAACTACAACTTAATTTAGAACAAATTGAAAAAGGTGGTTACGACCATTTTATGCTTAAGGAAATCCACGAACAGCCTAAAGCCATTACAGATACTTATAGAGGGCGATTATTAAGAGACGAAGCTATTATAAAAATGGCTGGTATTGAGGATAATATGAAAAAATTCCTAAATGCAAATCGTATTATAATTGTAGCTTGTGGTACATCGTGGCATGCTGGACTTGTAGCAGAGTATATTTTTGAAGATTTAGCTAGAATTCCTGTAGAAGTAGAATATGCTTCAGAGTTTAGATATAGAAATCCTGTTATTACAGAAAATGATGTGTTAATTGCTATTTCACAATCTGGTGAAACTGCTGATACTTTGGCTGCCATTAAAATGGCAAAATCTAAAGGTGCATTTGTTTTTGGTGTTTGTAATGTTGTAGGATCATCTATAGCTAGAGAAACTGATGCTGGAGCTTATACACATGCAGGACCAGAAATTGGCGTAGCTTCAACTAAGGCATTTACTACTCAAATTACCGTATTATCACTAATAGCGTTGCGTTTAGCAAGAGCTAAAGGCACAATTTCCAGTTCAGATTTTAGAAACTATTTATTAGAAATGGAAATGATTCCTTCCAAAGTTGAAAAAGCTTTAGAATCTGATGCACATATTAGAACAATTTCTAAAATTTATAAAGATGCAGGCAACTTTTTATACTTAGGAAGAGGTTACAACTTCCCAGTAGCTCTAGAAGGTGCTCTTAAACTTAAAGAAATTTCATATATACATGCTGAAGGATATCCTGCTGCAGAAATGAAACATGGCCCTATCGCTTTAATTGATGAAAACATGCCTATAGTAGTTATTGCTACAAAAGCAGAACACTATGACAAGGTTGTAAGTAATATTCAAGAAATAAAGTCTAGAAAAGGAAAAATAATTGGTGTAATTACTGAAGGTGATACTATAGTTAGAGATCTAGCAGATCATGTCATTGAAGTTCCTGATACTATAGAAGCTTTAAGTCCATTGCTTACTACCATCCCATTACAACTTTTATCTTACCATATCGCAGTAATGCTCGAGAAAAACGTGGATCAACCACGTAATTTAGCAAAATCTGTTACTGTTGAATAAATTTTACGAAAACAGGGATTCAAAAAAATGAGTTCCTGTTTTTTTATTTATTCTTATTTTTTTCTTCCTATTTTTCTCAAAAACACAAAATTTAACGTACTTTTTTGCCAAAAAGTACTATGCGTGCATAATTTTTTTATATTTTTAGCCAAAACATATCTATTATCGAAATAGATATGATCCTAAATTAAACTAATTAATATAAATGAAAACAATACTCAAGATTGCTTTGATGTTGTTTGGTGCAATCACTTATGCGCAAACAACTATCTCTGGAACCGTTAATGATGATAGCGGACAACCTATTCCTGGTGCTAATGTTATTATTCTTGGAACCTCTACGGGTACAGTTACAGATTTTGATGGTGGCTTTACATTAACATCAAGTCAAAATCCTCCATTCACCATTCAAGTTAGTAGTGTAGGTTTTGAAACGTTCTCACAAGAAATAACATCAAACAACCAAAAACTTAACGTTATTCTTAATGAAGGTACTGCTCTAGACGAAGTAGTTATTTCTGCATCAAGAACACCAGAGCGAATTTTCGAATCACCAGTTACTATAGAAAGGTTCGGGTTGAAAGCTATCAAAAATACCGCTTCTGCTGAATTTTATGATGGTTTAGAAAATTTAAAAGGTGTTGACATCAACACGAATAGTTTAACGTTTAAATCCATAAACACAAGAGGTTTTGCAACTTTTGCGAATACACGTTTTATGCAGCGTGTTGATGGTATGGATAATGCTGCCCCTGCTTTAAACTTTCCACTTGGAAATTTATTAGGTATGGTAGAGACTGATGTACAAAGTGTTGAACTTTTACCAGGAGCTGCTTCTGCATTGTATGGTGCTAACGCATTTAATGGTGTTTTATTTATGACGAGTAAAAGTCCGTTTGATCATGAGGGTATAAGTGGGTATTTTAAAGGTGGTATTACTTCACAAGAAGTTGCTGGAGATAACGAATATAAAGATTATGGTATTAGAGCTGCTCATAAATTCAGCGATAAATTTGCCGCTAAAGTCAACTTTAGTTACTTACAAGGTACAGACTGGGCAGCAAACGACACAAGGGGCAAGGATAGAAATACCACATTTATCAAATCCAACAGCACACGTGAAAATGATATTGATTATGATGGAGTAAATATTTATGGTGATTTGGTTTCAACAAACTTAAGTAATGTAAAAGGCAGTCCAACATTTTTAGCAAATTTACCAAACCCTGCTTTAGCTAACTTAATACCGGATGTTAACGTAAGTAGAACAGGATATGCAGAACAAGATTTAACAAATTATGATGCTAAAAGTATAAAAGCAGACTGGGGATTCTTTTACCGCCCTTGGGAAAATGATTTCGAAATACAGTATGTTGGAAAAATAGGATCTGGTTCTACCATTTATCAAGGCTCAAATAGATATTCTATTAATAATTTCTTTTTACAACAACATAAAATAGAAGTGAGAAACGATAACTTTTTTGTAAGAGGTTATGTTACTGCAGATAACGCAGGAGATTCTTACGACATGGTTTTTACTGGTGTGAATGTAAATAGACAATGGAAATCGGACGATCAATGGTTTGGTGAATATGCGGGTGCATTTATACAAGGCACATTAGGCGGTTTAACTGCTGAACAAGCACACGCCAATGCAAGACAAGTTGCCGATACGGGAAGATTTGAACCAGGAACTCCAGAATTTCAGCGTGCATTAGATAGGGTAACAAACGATCCAGATATTTTAACTGGTAGTCAACTTAAAGACGAATCTAAAATCTACCATTCTGACGCTAATTACAATTTTAGTCATTTAATTGATTTTGCTGAAATTCAGGTAGGTGGTTCTTATAGACAATATGTATTAAATTCTTTTGGCTCTATATATACAGATGCTGATGGAGAAATACCTTATTCTGAAGTTGGTTTATATACACAACTTCAAAAGAAATTTTTAGAAGACGATCGTCTAAAAGTTACGGCGTCGTTACGCTATGATAAATCAGAACTTTTTGACGCATTTTTATCACCTAGACTTTCATTAGGTTACAATATAGGAAAAGATAAAAACCATAACGTAAGAGCATCTTTCCAAACTGGTTTTAGAAATCCTGACACTCAGGCTTTATATATTGGTTTCAATGTTGGCCCTATAACCTTACTTGGTAGTGCATTTGATAATCCTGAGCGTTTTAGTAGAACAGTAAGTGGTACTCAAATATCAACCATAGGTCAAGCTATCTTAGGCACCAATTCATTTACATATAATGGAACTGGAGCTTATAACAATTCTTTCACTAGAAGTTCTGTTACTGCTTTTGCTGCTTCGCAAAACCCTGGAGATTTACAAATAGCAAATCCTAATCTAGTTAATCCAGAGCAAGTAAGCTCTTTTGAAGTTGGGTATAGAGGCAAAGTAAATAAACTTATTATAGATTTAAGTGCCTATTACAACCAATATCAAGATTTTATTACTACTGTTGATGTTGTTAGCCCGTTTTATGGCGACGTAGAGTTGTCTCAAACATTTCCTGTTGGAGGTACGCCTACACCTTTGTCTGTAATTGCTTTAGCAAATAGTGACTTTCAAGCGTACAGAGCTTACACCAACACTACAGAAGACGTAAGTTCCTATGGAGCTTCATTAGGTGTGTCAACTAAAGTTTTTGGTGATTTTGATTTGGGTGCAAATTACACCTACGCAAAACTTGATTTTGATAGAGCTGCAAATTCTGATTTCCAAACCAACTTTAACACACCAGAACATAAGTTTAAAGCAACCTTTGGAAATACCGATTTATTTAAAAACTTTGGATTTAATTTGGCTTGGAGATGGAGCGACAACTATGTTTGGGAAGCCTCTTTTTTAACTGCAGATGTACCAGCATATCATGTTTTAGATGCGCAAATTAATTTTAGAGTACCAAGTCTAAAATCATCTTTTAAAGCAGGTGCTACCAATCTTTTAGGAGAAGAGTATTTTACAGCAGCAGGAACAGGGTTTATTGGTTCGCAATACTACCTGTCTTGGACAATTAATAACCTATAAAACAAAGACTATGAAATTAAAATATATATGGCTATTTACCATTCTTGCAAGTATGTTTTCTTGTGAAGAAAATGAAAGCCCAATTCCAGAAGCAGAGGTGCTTCCTGAATTAGTATCAGGAACCGCAGATTTTTCCAACTATGTGGCAGTAGGCGCATCATTTACCGCAGGATTTACCGATGGCGCATTATTTAGAGCTAGTCAAGAAAACTCGTTTCCAAATATTCTTTCACAGCAATTTTCAAAGTTAGGTGCTGGTGAATTCACTCAACCCTTAATGAATGATAATATTGGAGGTCTGCTAATTGGTGGTATGGCTAATCCAGCATTTCAACCAAGACTCTTTTTCAATGGCGCAGGTCCTGCAAGACTACCTGCAACTCCTACTACAGAAGGTGCCGTGAGTTTAGGAGGTACATTTCATAATATGGGTGTTCCAGGAGCTAAAAGTTTTCATTTACTGTTTGATGGTTACGGCAATGCAGCCAATTTACAATTTGGACTAGCAAACCCTTATTACATCCGTATGGCTACTAGCCCAAATGCAACTGTACTAGGCGATGCCATGGCACAAAACCCATCATTTTTCACATTATCAGAAATAGGAGGTAATGATGTGTTAGGTTTTGCAACATCTGGTGGAGACGGTTCTGATGCAATAACTGACACAGCAACTTTTGATGCCTCTCTTAATGCTTTAGTTAATACATTAACTTCAAACGGCGCTAAAGGTGTTGTAACTAATGTACCTTACGTAACAGATTTACCATTTTTTACAACAGTACCCAATAACGCTCTTGTGTTAGATGCTGGAACAGCAGCACAATTAACAGGAGTATTTCAAGCCGTAAGCGGTATTTTTCTTCAAGGTGCAATTTTACAAGGTGTTCCTGCTGCACAAGCGCAAGCTTTAGCTGCACAATACGCCATTACGTTTAATGAAGGCCCTAACAGATGGATTATTGATGTACCTGTTTCTGCAACAAACCCATTAGGATTTAGGCAAATGACTGAAGATGAGTTACTAGTATTAACCATAGATCAAGCAGCTTTAGCACAAGGCTACGGTACTGTGGCATTAACACCAGAAGTGTTACAAGTGTTAGGCCTACTACAAATGGGTGGTACACCAACATTTCAACAAGCAGGTTTAGTAATTGCTGCTGTAAATGGTATAGATGATAAAGATGTTTTAGACACAGATGAATTAGACGAAATTAGAACTGCTACAGACAACTATAATCTTACAATAGCTAATATTGCAAATACTAATGATGCTATAGCATTAGTAGATTTAAACGCCATTTTAAGTGAAGTTGCAAGTACAGGTGTAGACTTTGATGGTTTTAACCTAACCGCAGATTTGGTAACTGGTGGTGCTGTAAGTTTAGATGGCATACACTTAAACGCTAGAGGTTATGCTTTTATGGCTAATAAATTTTTAGAAGCTATTGATGATGCCTTTGGCTCTAACTTCGTAGCTTCTGGTAATGTGGCTAAAGCAAACGATTTTCAAACTAATTATTCTGCTACGCTTCAATAATACAACAGCTATTATCAACATTAAAAAACACCTTCAAAAATGAAGGTGTTTTTTGTTTTTCGCAATTTAAGCCACACTTACCATTTATTGTTAAAATTTTAACGCCTATTCCATAAGTTTCGTTAAAAGTGCATCAAACATTTACAAATATCTTTAAACAAGTATCTATTTTTGGTAAAAGTTGTATTTTTGAAGAATGTTTTTTCAAAAGTTATAGAAAAAGAAACTAATGGATAAATTCTCCTTTTTAAATGCAGCACACACCGCTTATTTTGCAGATCTATACGATCAATACCTGCAAAATCCAGATAGTGTAGAACCCAGTTGGAGAGCCTTTTTCCAAGGCTATGATTTTGGTACTGAAAATTACGGACTAGATGGTGAGATTATTGAAGGCGTAACGACTCAGATACCTGAACATATTCAAAAAGAATTTCAGGTTTCACGATTAATTGATGGGTATAGAAGTCGTGGTCATTTATTCACCAAAACTAATCCTGTTAGAGATAGAAGAACGTACCAGCCTACTTTATCTATTGAAAATTTTGGACTTTCTAAAACCGATTTAGAAACGCCGTTTAGTGCAGGAGAAATATTGGGTATAGGCAAACAACCTCTTAGTGTAATTATCAATCACCTTGAACGTATGTACTGTGATTCTATTGGTGTAGAATACATGTACTTGCGCAATCCTGATGTTATAAAATGGTGGCAAGATAAATTGAATGTAAATGATAATCATCCAAATTATTCTGCCGAAACCAAAAAATATATCCTTTCAAAATTAAATCAAGCTGTTACGTTTGAGAACTTTTTGCAAACGAAATATGTTGGTCAAAAACGATTTTCGTTAGAGGGTGGCGAATCCTTAATTCCCGCCATAAGTAACACCTTATATAACGCGGTAGAACGCTATGGTGTTAAAGAATGTGTGTTAGGTATGGCACATCGCGGACGCCTAAGTACGCTTGTAAATATTTTTAGAAAACCTTTACATGAATTATTTAGTGAATTTGAAGGTAAAGATTTTGAAGATCAAAATATTGATGGTGATGTAAAATACCATTTAGGACTTACCCTTGACAAAACCTATCAAAACGGGAAGTCTATAAAAATGAATTTAGTACCAAACCCTTCGCATTTAGAAACCGTTGGGCCAGTTGCCGAAGGTATTACAAGAGCTAAAATTGATGATGATTATGATGGAGACGACTCTAAAATAATACCTATTTTAGTACATGGTGATGCTGCTGTTGCAGGCCAAGGTATTGTTTACGAGGTAGCTCAAATGAGTCAACTCAGCGGGTATAAAACTGGTGGTACCATTCATATCGTAGTAAATAACCAAATAGGGTTTACTACAAATTATCTTGACGGACGCTCAAGCACCTATTGTACAGATGTTGCTAAAGTAACTTTATCGCCTGTAATGCACGTAAATGCTGATGATGCAGAAGCTGTTGTACATGCTTTAGAAATGGCGCTAGATTATAGAATGCGTTATAAAAAAGACGTATATATAGATTTGCTAGGATATAGAAAATACGGCCATAATGAAGGTGATGAACCTCGTTTTACGCAGCCAAATTTATATAAGAACATATCTAAGCATCCTAATCCTTTTAATATATATTCTGATAGGTTAATTGCAGAAAATACTATTGATAAATCGTATTCTACTGCTATTGTTGCTGAATTTAAAAGCACATTAGAAAGTGAGTATGAAAAAGCTAAAGAAGCAGACTCCTCAAAAGTTCGCGAATTTATGCAAGAACGCTGGGGCGGTTTCACTCGAAAAGGGGTTGATGCCATGTTAAAACCCGAAAATACAACATATCCAGAAGCCAATTTAAAGCGTATTTCTAAAGTTGTGTCTACTGTACCAGAAGGTATTAAGTTTTTACGTAAAGCAGAACGTATTTTGGATGGCAGAGCAAAAATGGTTTTTGAAACTGATACGTTAGATTGGGGAATGGCGGAAACCTTAGCCTATGGAAGTTTACTTGAAGAAGGCTACAACGTTCGTATTTCTGGTCAGGATGTTGAGCGCGGTACTTTTAGTCATCGTCATGCTATTTTAAGAGATATTATTTCAGAAGAACGCGTTAATCTTTTAAATACCAACCCTGATAATAAGGGGAATATGGCTATTTTTAATTCATTTTTATCTGAATACGGTGTTCTTGGTTTTGATTATGGTTATGCCATGGCAAATCCAAATACCTTAACAATTTGGGAAGCGCAGTTTGGAGATTTTAGTAATGGTGCCCAAATAATTTTCGATCAATATCTATCGGCTGCCGAAGATAAATGGAAAGCACAAAATGGTATTGTAGTGTTGTTACCTCACGGATACGAAGGTCAAGGCTCAGAGCATTCTTCAGCAAGAATAGAACGCTACCTGCAGTTATGTGGCAATGATAATATGATTGTGGCAGATTGTACAACACCTGGTAATATGTTTCACTTGTTAAGACGACAAATGAAACGCGATTTTAGAAAACCGCTTATTGTATTTACACCAAAAAGTCTTTTAAGGCATCCAAAAGCAGTCTCTTCAATTAATGATTTAGCTTCTGGTACTTTTGAAGAAGTGATTGACGATACCATAGCACCTAAAAATGTTGAAAAACTAGTGTTTTGTACGGGTAAGTTTTACTACGATTTGTTAGCAAAACGCTATGAGCTGGATACAACTAACGTTGCTCTGGTAAGAATTGAACAGTTATTCCCGCTACATTTAGAAAAAATTCAAGAGGTTATTGATAGGTATCCAAACGTTAAAAACTATGTTTGGGCGCAAGAAGAACCAGAAAACATGGGTGCTTGGAGTTATATGTTACAACGAATGAATTTGGTGAAATTAGAGGTAAATTCTAGACCATTTGCTTCAGTACCTGCTCCTGGATCTAGCACGCGAGATAAAAGAAGACAACAACGTGTTATCAATACAGTTTTCGATATACAATAAAAATAATTTACAATACAATTAAAATTATATACAGATGATTTTAGAAATGAAAGTACCGTCTCCAGGAGAATCTATCACAGAAGTAGAGATAGCTGCTTGGTTAGTTGAAGATGGAGATTATGTGGAAAAAGATCAAGCAATTGCAGAAGTAGATAGCGATAAAGCTACCTTAGAACTTCCTGCTGAGGCCAGCGGTACTATATCACTAAAAGCTGAAGAAGGGGATGCTGTTGATGTTGGTGCTGTGGTATGCCACATTGATACTAGTGCTGCAAAACCAGATGATGCATCAAGTGCAACAACTAAAGATGATACATCTAAAAAAGAAGAAGCTACAAGTAAAGAGAGTGCTCCTGCACCACAAGTTAGTGAAAGCAAAACGTATGCTACTGGAACAGCAAGTCCTGCTGCTAAAAAGATTTTATCAGAAAAAGGCATCGATGCTGCAGCTGTAAAAGGCACAGGTAAAGATGGTAGAGTTACAAAGGAAGATGCTGTAAAAGCAGTACCTTCTATGGGTACTCCTAGTGGTGGATCTCGTGGTACTTCTAGAAGTAAAATGTCTATGTTACGCCGTAAAGTTGCCGAACGTTTAGTTGAGGCTAAAAATACAACGGCAATGTTAACAACATTTAATGAGGTAGACATGTCGCCTATTTTTGCACTGCGTAAAGAATATAAAGAGACATTTAAAGCAAAACACGGTGTAAGTTTAGGTTTTATGAGCTTCTTTACATTAGCTATTGTAAAAGCGCTTAAAATGTATCCCGCTGTTAATTCTATGATTGATGGAAAAGAAATGATTTCGTACGATTTCTGCGATATCAGTATTGCTGTTTCTGGCCCTAAAGGTCTTATGGTTCCTGTTATTAGAAATGCTGAAAATTTAAGTTTTAGAGGTGTAGAGGCTGAAGTAAAACGTTTAGCTATTCGTGCAAGAGAAGGAGAAATTACAGTAGATGAAATGACTGGTGGTACATTTACAATTACAAATGGTGGCGTTTTTGGAAGTATGCTATCTACACCAATTATTAATCCTCCGCAAAGTGGTATTTTAGGAATGCACAACATTGTAGAGCGTCCTGTTGCCATTGATGGTAAAGTAGAAATTAGACCGATTATGTACGTAGCACTGTCTTACGATCATAGAATTATTGACGGTAAAGAAAGTGTAGGGTTCTTAGTAGCTGTAAAAGAGGCTCTAGAAAATCCTGTTGAGTTATTAATGGATAATAACGTTAAAAAAGCTTTAGAACTTTAATAAAGCTATATAATATATATTTGAAAGGCGAAACAATAATTTGTTTCGCCTTTTTTATTTCATCTCTAAAAATTATACGTTCAGTTTATATACTAATAATCTCATCATCACTTAACAATACGTCACCTCTTAAGCGCAAGAAAATTTGTGCTACAGCAATCGTATCTTTTTCACAATACGTAATAATACGATCTATATCGCCTTCTTCATAATACACACCGTAAACCTCACTCCCATCTATATCATCTTTTGGTGAAGGTATTCCTAAAACATTAGTTAATAATTTTAAAGAGGTGTAGGTTTTATAATCTCCAAATTTCCATAACTCTAAGGTATCTAAATGAGGTACTTCCCATGGCTTTTTACCAAAAAGATTGAGCTTATACGGTAATTCTATATTGTGAATAATCATGCGGCGCGCAATGTATGGAAAATCGAATTCCTTACCATTATGCGCACATAGTAAGTGTTTGGTTTGACTAAAATGAGTGACTACTAAATTTTTAAAATCTTTTAAAATTGTAATTTCATCACCATAAAAAGATGTTACTCTAAGTACGCGTCGGTCCCCTTGAAAGTTAAAATAAGCCACCGAAATACAAACTATTTTTCCAAATTCTGCCCAAATACCAGCACGATCATAAAACGCTTCAGCAGTAAACTCGTCTTTACGTTGGTATTTCGATTTACTTTCCCAAAGTTCTTGCTTAGTATTATCTAAATCAGAAAAAAATTGCGTTTCTGGAACGGTTTCAATATCTAGAAATAATATATTTTCTAAATGTAATTTCGAAATCATTTGTTTAGCATATTATATGCTTCAGATATGTAGGTGTTAATATCTTCAGTAAATTGTCCAACTAGTTTATTATTGCCTTTGGAGTGCCCAAGTCTTACTATAATAACATTATCATTTGGTTCTACAATGACGTACTGCCCCAAATGCCCTCGCATCATAAAAAATTGTTTACTACCAATGGTTTTTAACCACCAACCGTAGCCATACATAGCGCCATTTGGGTGTACAGGCTTAACTGATTTTGCTACAAAGGCAGAGTCTAAAATTTGTTGTCCGTTCCATTTGCCATGGTCTTTATACAGTTTACCAAAACGCGCAAAATCTTTAGCATTACTTGCTATACAACAATAGGCTTTTACCAAATCGTGATCTTTACTATCTACTTGCCAAAGCGTGGCATTTTCAGAACCTAAAGGTTTCCAAAAACTTTCGGCCAAGTAATTATATAGTTTTTTACCCGTGGCCTTTTCAATAACCATAGCCAACATTTGGGTATCGCCGCTTGCATACTTAAATGCTTCTCCAGGCGCTGTAACAACCTTTAAACCTAGCATTACCTTTTCTAAATCGTCGTCAAAATACGCTCGCGTTGTAATAGATAATGGTGAATAGTATTTTTCATCCCAATTGGTGCCAGATGCCATACTTGATAAGTCACCCACAGTCATTTTTGCAGCTAGTCCTTCATTAAATGTTGGTAAAAAATCGCTAACGGGTTGGTCTAAACTTTTAATATAACCTTCCATAAGTGCTTTACCTAAAAGCCCAGACACATAACTTTTAGCCATTGAAAACGAGTTGGTTTTAGAATTTTCGTTAAAACCATCATAATAGTTTTCATACCAAATACTATCATTTTTTATAATTACATAAGCCACGGTTTCATTGGTCTTATTTATAGAATCTAAAGTTTGTGTTGCTGTAACAGCATTATAATTTTTATGATTGGGCCACGGCTGCGGTGTGCCATTTTTTATAACGCGATTATCAAATTTTTTATAATCTTCTAAATAAGCTGTTTTATAACCTTGTAGATATATGGTTCTTACCGCTTTAATCAAATAATCAGTGTCTGTAATGTATAATACAATAATGAGTAGACCAAAGACAATAATTACCCATTTAAAAAACTTTTTTAAAAATCTCATATATTTAGTTTAATGTAGCAACTAAAGATAAGAAAATTCTTTTCTAATATATTTTGAAGTAACTATTTTTAGACTGATTTATCTAGATGTCGTTTACGTTTTGCCTTATAAAAGGGTTTGCTAGCTACGTAAATAGTTTTACTCAATTCTGCAATAATTTCACCTTTAGATGTAATGATATTTGGTGTTTTTACAACATCTATTTCACCTAGATTTTCAACATCATTTTTAATATTGATAATCTCTTCTGGAGTAAATGTAAATTCGCAAAATAATGTTTCCTTACCTGGTCTTTTATATTGTATTGTAGCGGCTTTATCCCAAACAATGTAGTTATTACCCAAAATCGTCATAAGCTGAATCATATAAATAGGATCGGTAGCCGAAAGCATACTGCCACCAAAAATAGAACCCACATAATTTCTGTTTTTCCAACTTAACGGAATTTTAATTTTTACATAATGTAAATCTTCAGAAACATTACTAATTTTTCCTGTTGATCTGCGATACATGGGTGACCAATTGAACCCATATTTATAAATTTGAGCCTTGGTGAAGAAACGACTTGCTATAGCGTTTAGCGTTCTATACATTTTAAAAAAGGGATTGCTGTTTGTACGGACTTTCTAATTCTAGCAGCCATTTTTTACGATGTAAACCACCTGCGTAACCAGTAAGCGAACCATCGCTTCCAATAACACGATGACAAGGCACAATAATCCACAGCGGATTCTTTCCATTTGCATTGGCAACTGCGCGAATTGCTTTTACATCTCCTACATGTTTAGATAGTTCTAGATACGTTGTTGTTTTACCGTAAGGAATTTGCCGAAGTACTTTCCAAACCTTTTTTTGAAAATCGGTGCCATGAGCGTCTAATTTTAAATTAAATTGCTGGCGAGTACCTTTAAAGTATTCATGAAGTTGAATGGCGCAATCTTCAAGAATTTCAGGAATAATATCTGTAACTTTTTCTTCGGAATTTAATATAGTAACCGCACTAATACCGTTGGTATCACCAACAATTTTGGCACATCCTAAGGGTGTTTCTATAATACAGTGTTCTTCCACTATTCAAGCGGTTTATCATCCCCAATAATGCCTAGTTTTTTTGCTCTGGCTTCCCAACTTTTTCTGGCTAAATTTTGAAGGTCTGAAACATTATCACTTTCATCCATAATTTCTAAACCTAAAAGCGTTTCAATAACGTCTTCCATAGTTACCAAACCACTTACTGAGCCATATTCATCAACCACTAAAGCCATGTGGTTTCTGCTTTCTACTAATTTTTCAAATAATGTAGGGATGGGCAAATTTCTATCAATAACAATAATATCGCGTTTTAATTCTGATAATTTTTTAGAATTATTATCAAGCGCCATTTCTTTAAAAATCTCATCTTTAAGTACTAGCCCAATAATATTATCTGCATCGTTGGAATACACTGGGATTCTTGAAAACCTAATGTTCAAATTTCGTTTAAAAAAATCTTCAACCGTAGTTTTTTCATCTTCGGTTTTCATTACCGTTCTTGGAGTCATAATGTCTTTGGCAAAAATCTCTTTGAAAGTTAGTAGGTTTTTAATAATCTTACTTTCGTTTTCTTGAAAAACCCCTTCTTCGTGGGCTATTTCTGTCATTGCCATAAAACCTTCGCGACTTAGCACACTGCCGTGTCCTTTACCTCCAATCAATTTAGTTGTAAGTTGTAGCAACCACAAAATTCCTGTCCATTTTAACGGAAAAATTAAAATTAGTAATGTTTTAGATGCAAAATTTGCCAATCCTTTCCAGTAGGTAGCTCCAATAGTTTTTGGAATAATTTCTGAAGCTACAAGAATTAAAAACGTCATAATTGCTGAAATAATCCCTACGGTATTGATACCTAAAACATTCCAATCATATCCCAAATTCTCCGCTTCAATACCCACCATCATGGCACCTAAAGTGTGGGCAATGGTATTAAGTGTAAGTATAGCAATTAGGGGTTTATCTACATCTTTTTTTAATTTTTCTAAAGTTAAAGCATAGTCTTTTCCCTCTTGTTTTTTAACGTTTATAAACGTTGGTGTAACGCTGAGTAATACAGCTTCAAGGATAGAACATAAAAAAGAAAAGAAAATGGAGATGGTGGCCCAAAAAATTAGTGCACTCATTGAATAGGTTTTAATTTATGGCTAATTTACGAAATCAATTTCACAACATCCTTTGCAAAGTAACTTGCTATTATATCTGCCCCTGCACGTTTAAAAGCTGTAGTAGTTTCCATCATAATTTGATTGTGGTCTAGCCAGCCTTTTGCCGCAGCGGCTTTTATCATGGCGTATTCTCCAGACACTTGATATACAGCTACAGGCACATCAACCTCATTTTTAATCTCACGAAGAATATCTAAATATGAAATTCCTGGTTTTACCATTACAATATCGGCACCTTCGTCTATATCCATTTCGGTTTCCCTAATGGCTTCAAAACGATTTCCATAATCCATTTGATAGGTTTTTTTGTCTTTCGGAATATCAACTAAATCTACAGGAGCAGAATCTAAAGCATCACGGAAAGGCCCATAAAAAGCCGAGGCGTATTTAGCTGAATAACTCATAATACCTGTATTGATAAAGCCCTCATCTTCTAAAGCTTCACGGATGGTTAAAACGCGTCCGTCCATCATATCGCTAGGTGCTACAACATCTGCACCAGCTTGGGCATGAGAAATACTCATATCTGCTAAAAATTCAGCGGTTTTATCGTTAATTATTTGTCCGTTTTCAATAATACCGTCATGTCCATATACAGAATACGGGTCTAGAGCGACATCGGTCATCACTAACATATCCGGACACGTATTTTTTACAGTTTTAATAGCGCGTTGCATCAAGCCGTTTGGGTTTAAAGCTTCGGCACCTTTATTATCTTTTAAATTGTCTGGCACTTTTACAAAGAGTAGTACCGATTTTAAACCTAAATTCCACAATGCTTTCACTTCGCTTTCTAATAAATCTAAACTATAACGAAAGTAGTTTGGCATTGACGGAATTTCGTCTTTTATACCTTTGCCTTCCACCACAAAAAGTGGCACTAAAAAATCGTTTGGTGTAATGATGGTTTCACGAACTAAAGCGCGAATAGCTTCGTTACTTCTTAATCTTCGGTTTCTTCTAAGTGGGAACATGTCTTTTTTTTTTAGACCTGTCAGGTTTTGAAAACCTGACAGGTCTTTGTTTTTATTTACACCCAATCCACAGGGTTTTGTAATACTTTTATTAATTTTTCTTCATCGCTTCCAACTTCTGGATGATGGTCGTATACCCATTGCACATGAGGTGGTAAACTCATTAAAATACTTTCAATACGGCCATTGGTTTTTAATCCAAACAGTGTGCCTTTATCGTGTACTAAATTAAATTCTACATAACGCCCACGACGTATTTCTTGCCAATTGCGTTGTGCTTCTGTATAAGGTAAGTTTTTCCGTTTTTCAACTATGGGAATATAAGCTTCTAAAAAACTATCGCCTACTTCGGTTACAAAATTATACCAATGTTCCATAGTCATACCATTAGTTGCTTTACAATAATCGAAAAACAAGCCGCCTAAACCTCTACCTTCGTTTCTATGAGCGTTGTAAAAGTATTCGTCACAGCGTTTTTTATAAGTTTTATAAAAATCATCATTATGACGGTCGCAAGCTGTTTTACAGGTTTGATGAAAGTGTTTTGCATCGTCTTCAAACAGATAATAAGGCGTTAAATCTTGCCCGCCACCAAACCAACTATCTATAATATTACCGTTTTTGTCATACATTTCAAAATAACGCCAATTGGCATGTACTGTTGGTACCATTGGATTCTTTGGATGTAATACCAAACTTAATCCACAGGCAAAAAAATCTACATCACCCACTTTAAAATACGCTTGCATAGATTTTGGTAATTTACCATGAACACCAGAAATATTAACGCCGCCCTTTTCAAAAACATTACCGTTTTCAATAACTCGAGTTCGCCCACCGCCGCCTTCAGGTCGTTTCCAAATATCTTCTTGAAATTTGGCGTTGCCGTCTATATCTTCAAGTTTTGAAGTAATGCGGTCCTGAAGGTTTTGTATGTATTGGTAAAATTTATCTTTCATGGTAGTTTGTGAATGCATTTTAGGTTTTTCTATAAGACCTGTCAGGTTTTGAAAACCTGACAGGTCTGAGCCATGTGCAAAGTTAAAATTATCTAAATCTTCAAAGAGAGAAATAATATAACTTTTATCAGAAATGAGTTTATTGTTATTTTGAAAATATTCTTGGAATGAAGAGAATTTATAAGTCTGAAATTGTTTTACAACTCCATGATTTTCAGGATTTTTATGAATGTAAAGTATTAGGTTTTTTAAATAATTCTCATCATAGATTTTTATTCTTTTATAAGGTCTTTCAAAAAGTGTTCCTGTTCTATTTTGCTGCTTATTAAAAGCTTTAGCATAAGCATTAAAAAGATTTGAAAAGGATTGCGTTGCTATAGTTTCTTTTGATAGAATTTTTACAATTAAATGAAAATGGTTGTTCATTAAACAATATGCAATAACTGCAACTTTGTTGTTTAAATGTTTTTCAATCAATTTTAAGAAATAAGACATATTATCGTCATTCTGGAAAATAATGTCGCTATTAATTCCCCTATTAAAAATGTGATAATAATGGTCTTTTTCTAGTTTTTCCATTTGGGTTACTTTATGTTTTCTGAGACCTGACAGGTTTCAAAAACCTGTCAGGTCTGTTTGCTTTAATTAAAATAGCTTCGAGGTTATTAAAACCTTGCAAGATAAAACAGCGCTATTCAATTGCTTTATAAAGTTCATACAGTTCCATATCTAAAGGGTTTTCTCCAGGAGGCGTATGCTCATTTTTTAATGTTTTAATGTGTGTGAAATTACAATTTTCCGCAACTTTTATACTGCCAATATTACTTTTATGTACAATAATTTGTAGTGTTTCTAAATTCAAATGATCAAAGGCATAATCTGATAGTTGTTTTACAGCTTCTGTCATTACCCCTTTACTTTCAATATTATAGTCTATAGCATATGCAAATTCACCTTGCTTTTTAGTCCAATCTATCGCTTTAATGTATACTAAACCCATTAATTTATGAAATTCTTTTGTTTTAATAGTAAATAGAAATTCTTCTTTTGCTTGAAATTGTTTTTCCTTTTTTTCTACAAAGATATTAGATAAATTGGGCGTTAAATTTTGCTCTAATGTTTTTGGAAAGTAACGTTTCAGTCGATCTTCATTAGCAACAATAAAATTGCACACGCGCCATCCATCTGTTGCAGTTATAGGGCTTATAATGTAGTTATCTAAATTAAGCATGTGGTATTTTATTAAAATGTACTAAGCGTTTGGGCTGAAGTAATAACGCTTGTACAATTGCCAAAGAGCTATAATAAAAGAAACCAAAACCCAAAGCAATGTGAGGTGTATCGATAAATGCACCACCAGATTTAACATGGTTAAAATAGCCTGACTTCTCTAAGAATGCTGGTGTAAGCCCCATTTCACCAAAAATACTATTTGTAAATAAGCACACAAAAATTAAGATGAAGTAAGCAACTGCACCCAATACCGAGGTTAAAATAGCCTTGTTTTTTATAGCTTTACTAACATCAGAAAACGCAAAACGCATTCTGTTTAAAATAATTAATCCGTAGATAACTAATATCGAATTATCTGGCATGCTTTGTGAGAACGCCCAAGCAAAAACACCGTAAATAGGTACTAATATAAATAGCGATATCTTTTTAGGTGTTACAGCCATAAAAACGCCTGAGTGCATCAAAACAAATTCAAAAGCCATGAGTACAGCGAGTGCATATATTTTTTCGGCATCTTCAAAACGGGGCATATACCAGAGTTTTAAAAATTGACATGCCATAATAAGATGCATTATTATACCAGTATACTCAAAAGGTTTATTGTATTTTTCAATAATGTTAGTCATTATCTACACTTTCGATACGTTTAATTTTTCAACCGTTAGTGTACTTGCTGCTGTAACCGATAATGGCAATACTAGAATGACACCAACCACTGGAACCAGTAAAAAAAGTATAAATACAATACCGTTACCTATAGCTAAACCGCGATGTTTACGCACAAATTGCAAGCTTTCTTTATATTGATAATGACGCTCTAAAGTATAATCCATATTACCGAAACCCGCATAATAGGCCTGAACCGCAAATAGCAATATGGTAGAAAATATATTGACTACAGGAATGAATTTTAAAAGCAGAATAGGAATGGTAAGCAACAACTCCATCACTAAGTTTCTACCATTTATTTTAATACCTCGAAGTAATTGTTGCATAAATGTAGTATCTCTATGAGAATGTAACGGATTACCCGTAAAATGTGCTTCTATCTTTTCTGAAACGGGACTCATAAATGGTGCTGATAACGCCATTATGATATGCTTAAACAAAATGAGCCCTATAGCTACAATAATTAAACCACCAATAAAATTACTGATGCTAGAGAAGGTTTCTTTTCCCCAATCCCAAATCCAAATTTTAGCAATAAAACCGCCTATATTATCTGACAATCCGTATGCAGACCCAAAAATGATAATTGCAGTGATAAAACTGATAAGCATGGGAATCGCAAAATATTTCCAAAGTTTTAGTTTTGAAATTAAAGTGAAAGCACCAAAGTATGCTTTAATACCCGAAATGATGTTTTTCAACATAAATTAAACTGCTATATCTTCTTTTAAAAGTTTATCGTCAATCTCTTCATTTGAGTTTCTAGACCAAATAGCAAGTCCGAATGTTAACACACCTAAACGACCTATAAACATTATAGCAATAATTACAATTTTTCCAAAAATATTTAAATCGCCAGTAATACCAGTACTGATACCAACTGTACCTAATGCCGAAGCTACTTCAAATAAAATATTTTCAAATTTAAATTCGTGAGTTAGTGTTACCAAAAAAGTACCAAAAACTATAATAGAAGTATAAAATATAAATGCTGAAGTTGCTATGTAGAGACGCTCGTATGGGATTATTTTTCCTAAAAAGGTGATGTTTTTACTGCCTTGAAGTCGGCTTTTTATAATGGCGAAAACAGCAGTTAACGTGGTGATTTTAATACCGCCAGCTGTACCTGATGGCGAAGCACCAATGTACATGATGAATATACAAACTAGCATCATGGCTTGCGAAAACACACCAAAATCTACTGTATTAAAACCTACTGTAGTCATAGCCGTCATGCATTGAAAAAACGCTGCTAAAAACCTTGATTCTGTTAAGTTAGCTATAGATGGCTCTAGAAAATAAAAAAAGCTAGTGCCGACAGTAAGTAAAATTAAAAAGCCGTAAAGAATTATTTTAGTAGTAAAACTCAACTTGTGTGCTCTATTTTTTATCATCAAGCCAAAATCTGTAATAACTATAAACCCTAAAGAACCACAAATAGCTAACATAGAAATAATAAAGTTGATAAAATTATTATCTATGTAGCCCATAAAACTATCGTTGTTAAGACTAAATCCAGCAGTACAGAATGTACTCACGCTATGAAATATGGCAGACCAAAGCGCCTCTAAAGTAGGTATTCCCTCATTTTTAAAAGCTATAAAAAAGAGTATTGCGCCTAAAAGTTCCATAATGAGCGTAAATAAAATTACAGACTTTAGAAAATCGTTGATACGAATGGTTTTAGGTAATGTAAACTCTGTAGATAATATCTTTTTATGCCATTGGGTCATTTTTCTAGTGGTAGACAACAGCATAAAGGTAGTAAAGGTTAAATAGCCAATACCGCCTAGTTGAAACAATATCATTACTATAAATTGCCCAAAAAAGTTATAGGTGTCAAATACAGATATTGTTACTAAACCGGTAGTTGATACAGCTGATGTAGAAATAAATAAATGATCTATAAAGTCAGCACTTTGCTTTTGAAAAAAAGGTAATGACAATAAAACAAAGCCCAACAATATATAGGTAATAAAACCGTAAAATAAGTTTTGCTGCGGAGACCATCCGCGTTTAAGTAAGGCGTATCTTTTAGCAAGTTTTTGAAATTGATTAGCCATTGTAAATTACTTTAAAATTCTCTTAGGCTTAAAGGTAGACCTTTTTTAGCAAAATCTTAATTGGTCTTAATACACTTTTGAAGGATTATATTCTTTTACGGCATCAATAAATGCTTTTGCATTATCTAAGCCAATATTTGGCAAAATGCCATGACCAAGGTTTACAATGTATTTGTCTTTACCAAACTCATTAATCATTTGGCGCACCATTTTTTTAATTTCTGCAGGTGGCGAGAACAAACGTGTAGGATCAAAATTACCTTGAAGCGTAATGTTGCCACCTGTTAAATAACGGGCGTTTCGAGCAGAACAGGTCCAATCTACACCCAAAGCAGAAGCGCCAGATTTTGCCATTTCGCCAAGAGCAAACCAGCAGCCTTTACCAAAAGCAATAACGGGTGCATCGTCTTTTAACGCATCTATAATTTGCTGAATATATTGCCACGAAAATTCTTGGTAATCAACTGGCGAGAGCATGCCTCCCCAAGAATCGAATACTTGAACAGCGTTACAACCCGCTTTTACTTTTTCTTTTAAATAGGCAATTGTTGTATCTGTAATTTTCTGTAATAATTGGTGTGCAGCTACAGGATTTGTAAAGCAAAATTCTTTGGCTTTATCGAAGTTTTTACTGCCTTGTCCTTGCACGCAATAGCACAAAATAGTCCACGGTGATCCTGCAAAACCTATAAGCGGAATTTCATCGTTTAGCTTTTCTTTAGTGGCTTTTATGGCTTGATACACGTAATTTAAAGCATCTTTTACATCTGGAACAATAACGTTATCTACACCTTTTTGAGAGCGTACTGGATTTGGCAGATAAGGCCCGAAATTAGGTTTCATTTGTACCTCAATATTCATCGCCTGCGGAATCACCAAAATATCACTAAACAAAATAGCGGCATCCATACCGTATCTGCGAATGGGTTGTACGGTAATTTCACTGGCTAATTCTGGTGTTTGGCAACGGGTAAAGAAATCGTACTTTGCTTTAATTTCCATGAATTCTGGCAAATAACGCCCTGCTTGACGCATCATCCAAACCGGTGGACGTTCAACCGTTTCTCCTTTTAATGCTCTTAAAAATAAATCGTTCTTTATCATCTTTTTTATCATTCCCGCGAAAGCGGAACTCTTTTTAATTGTAACTTAAATTATCATAAAATGAATTCCTGCCTTTGTAGGATTAACATATTATACATAATGTTCGTTCACCAACTCAATCACACTTTCTACCGTTGGTACTTTTGCAACACGTACATCTTTAAAGTGTTTGCTAGCCTCTTTTGCTGTGGTTTCGCCAATACAAAAAGCTATGATTTGCCCTTTATTACTGCGTATATAACTTTCAACGGTTGATGGGCTGTAAAACATCACACTTTCTACAGAGTCATCTACTTTAACGCCATCATATTTGGTTTGGTAAGCTTCTACTTCATTAACTGTAATGTGGTTATCGCTTAAAATAGTTGGTAAAGCATCTAGCCTAATGTCGCTACAAAAATACGTAACTTCTGTACCTTCAATATGCGCTACTAAATATTCTGCGAGCTTTTTTGCATTTTTTTCAGTGTGCTTTACTTTCCCTATTTTTTGTTCTACTAAACGTTTTGTTCTTCTGCCAACACAATATATGTTTTTAAACTGAAGCTCTATAGCCGAATAATTAGTGCTTAACGATTCTACAGCATTTTTACTAGTAATTACAACGTTTTGAATCTCGTTTTTTAAGAAACGTGGATGTATTCTATTCAAACTTATTTTGATAAAATCTGAACTTTCAGCCACTACTTTTTCGTGAAATAGTAGGCGCTGATCTTCAGTAAAACGCTTTGTAGAAAACACGTTTATTGTTTTATTGGTGTTTTTAATGTTATCCATTAGGCGTTTACCGCCGCGTTCTATTATAAAATCGGCACAAAATTGCGCCATATCGCTATGTTCGCCTAATTTTTTAACGCGAGTTACATCGATACGCTTGGTACCATCAGGACTTAACAACACGCCTTTAAAGTTAATTTCTTCGTCTTTAATGTAAGCTAAAGCGCCTATTGGTGCCGTACAACCGCCTTCTAGTTTATTAAGAAACTCACGTTCTATAGTTGTACAAATTTCGGTTTCTTCATGATTAAGTGCTGCGCAAGCTTCTTTTACAAATTCATCTTCATTAAGAGCAGTAATCATAATAGCGCCTTGTGCTGGTGCAGGAATCATCCAGTCGAGGTTAACAGCCTCTTCTGGCCTAATACCAATTCTACCAATACCTGCTGCTGCAAAAATAGCACCGTTCCAATCGCTATCTTTAAGTTTTTGTAAACGCGAGTTTACGTTGCCTCTTAAATCTGTTATAGTGTGTGTTGGAAAACGGTTGAGCCATTGCGCCCGCCTGCGTAAACTACCTGTAGCAATCACAGCATCTTTAGCACCTAAAAACTCTTCATTATCCTTAAAAACAAGTGTATCATTTACGTTACCACGTTTTAAAACAGCGGCCTGTACAATACCTTTTGGTAGAACTGTTGGCACGTCTTTAAGGGAATGTACCGCAATATCAATATCATGATTTAACATCGCAATATCTAAAGTACGGGTAAATATACCTGTAATTCCTAGCTCGTAAAGTGGTTTATCTAAAACCAAATCGCCTGTAGATTTTACAGGAACAAGTTCTGTTTTATGGCCAGCTTCTTCGAGTAATTTTTTTACTATGTTGGCTTGCCATAGTGCTAATTCACTATCGCGCGTGCCAATTCTAATGGTTTTAGACATTGGATTTTTGTGGTTCTTCTAATTGGAAAACTTTTTTGATAAGTTCCAGACTATCATCTGTAGAAATAGCATCATCTTTTAAATGATGTGCAAAATGATTAGTGATTTTTTGAATAATTTTATTGCTTATTAATGCGGCTTGTTCCTCGTTAAAATCGTTCAACTTTTTACGTTGCGTTTCTAATTCGGCACTAGCAAAACCTGTAAGTTTATGTTTTAGGGCTTTTATGGTTGGCGCAAATTTTCTAGTTTCTAACCAACTGTTAAATTCAGCTTTTACCTCATCAATAATAGCCTCTGCTGAAGGAATGTGAGCCTTACGAGACTCTAAAGTTTCATCTGTTATTTTAGATAAATCGTCTAAATGCACTAGCGCTACATTATCTAATTCCTGCACATTTTCGTCAACATTCTTAGGAATGGATAGATCTAAAATTAAAAGCGGCTTTTTAGTTTGAATGATGTGTTTATCAATTGTGGGGCGTTGCGCGCCAGTTGCCACTATCAAAATATCAGAATCGCTTACTTCTTCTTGCAAATTGGCATAATCTTTAACCAACAAATTAAACTTTCCAGCAATTTTTTCAGCCTTATCTTTTGTTCTATTAATTAAAGTAATATGTTCGTTTTTGGTGTGTTTTACCAGGTTTTCACAAGTATTTCTACCTATTTTCCCTGTGCCGAAGAGTAAAATATTTTTATTAGTAATATCCTGTACATTTTTAAAGATGTATTGTACAGATGCAAAAGATACCGAAGTAGCGCCTGATGATATGTTAGTTTCAGTTTTAATACGCTTACTAGCTTGTATAACAGCATTAACCAATCGTTCAGAAAAATGATTTAGTAAACCGTATTTTCTTGATAATTTTGTGCTTGCTTTTAACTGACTTATAATCTCAAAATCTCCTAAAATTTGGCTATCCAATCCAGAACCTACGCGAAACATGTGCGCAATGGCTTCTTTATTTTTGTAGATGTAAGCTACCTCTCTAAACTCTTCAACTGTACCATTTGTGCTATCACAAAGCAACTCTATAAGTTGATAGGGATGCTGAGAAAAGCCATAAATTTCAGTACGGTTACATGTTGAAGTTACAATTAAACTCTCAATACCATTAGCTTTGGCTTGTTGTAACAATGCTTGTTTCGCATCATTATCTAAGCTAAAACGACCTCTTGTATCTGCATCGGCTTTTTTGTAACTTAAGCCAATAGCATAGAAAGAGCTGCCCTTACTAATGTTATATTTATGCATACTATCTTTAAATTGCGAAACAAAAGTAGAGCGATTACCCATAAAAAAATAACGCTCAAGGTACTTTTAATATCGTTTTTAGTTTTTTAAGGTGATTTTTATAAAAAACATGATAAATGTCATATTTTTGTAGTGAATTTGGCAGTTTCGAATGCTTTAATTTAGAACAATTCTAAATAAAATTTAATTATGGACGCGAAAAATAATTCAAAAAGTATCGCTAGAAGTACTTTTGAAGAAACACGGGTAGATGACGGATTTTTGATTTTGATGTATAAGAACGAAAAAAGTAGTTCGCAACATGTTGCAAAAGAAATAGATAGCAGTTTTTTGCAGTTTCATTTTTGCATCAAAGGCGGCTGTACGTTTATATTTAACCAGGGTCGTTACAGTTTAAACATACAAGAAGAAAACTCATTATTACTTTATAACCCGCAACGCGAATTACCGATAGATCTTAAGGTTGAACCAAATTCGTGGATTGTATCAATACTTATATCCATAAAGAAATTTCACGGTTTATTTTCTCAAGAAGCCGATTATATCTCTTTTTTAAATAGTGAAAACAAGGATAAAAAATATTATAAAGATGGTGTAATTACACCATCTATGGCTATAGCACTTAACCAACTAATTAATTACAGCTTAAATACATCTATAAAACAATTGTATTTTAAAGGAAAGGCTTATGAATTATTGAGCCTTTATTTTAATAGAAGTGAAGATGCCGATGTTGAGCAATGTCCGTTTTTAGTAGACGAGGCCAATATTATTAAAATACGAAAAGCAAAAGATATTGTAATTTCTCGTATGGCAGAACCACCAAGTTTACAAGAATTGGCTGACGAAATAGGGCTAAATATTAAAAAACTAAAAGAAGGCTTTAAGCAAATTTACGGCGATTCTGTATTTAGTTTTTTATTTGATTACAAAATGGAATTTGCGAGAAAGCTACTAGAATCTGGCGAAAATAACGTGAACGAAGTAGGCCTTAAAGTAGGCTACAGTACATCTAGCCATTTTATTGCTGCCTTCAAGAAAAAATACGGTACAACCCCAAAAAAATACGTAATGTCGTTGAATTAGAGCTATGTAAGGTTTTTTTATTATTTTTGACTAAACCCCAAAACCTAATAACATGAAATACTTAACCCCAGAAATCGAGGCGTTATCTAAACATTTTGTAGAAGGAAAATCGTTAGCAAGAACAAATATATCTTGTGGTATTTTTCAAGATTGTAATCCTTCTGAAGAAAGATCCATTACATTTATACATTCAATACCGAAATAACGATATCTGATTCCTTAGAACTATTTTTTATTATTTCTGTTGTATTTTTGCAACATGAAAAAAGGAGTCTTACTTGTTAATCTCGGTTCTCCCGATAGCCCAGAACCTAAAGATGTAAAAAAATATTTAGGTGAATTTTTAATGGACGAGCGCGTTATAGATGTGCCGCTTTGGGCCAGAACATTGCTTGTAAAAGGTATTATTTTAAACACACGGCCAAAAGCGTCTGCTAAGGCCTACCAAAAAATTTGGTGGGACGAAGGCTCGCCATTAATTGTACTTTCAGAAAAGTTGCAAGAGAAAGTACAAGAGAAACTAGAATATCCTGTAGCATTAGCAATGCGTTATGGTAGCATGACCATAAAAAAAGGAATTCAAGAATTGGTAGATAAAGGCTGTACAGAAATTAAAACCATACCGCTATACCCACAATTTGCAATGGCTACTACTGAGACTATTGATGTAAAAGTAGACGAACTAGTTGCACAGTATTTTCCTCAAGTAAAGATTACCCGAACGCCCGCATTTTACGAGCGTAAAGACTATATAAATGTGCTTTCTAAAAGTATAGCAGAAACACTAGAAGGTTTAGACTACGAGCATATTTTGTTTAGCTATCACGGTGTGCCAGAACGCCACATTCGCAAAAGCGATGTTACAAACGGCAACTGTAAAATGGATGGTAAATGCTGCTTTAAAAAAGGAAGCGAACAGCACGAATTTTGTTACCGCCACCAATGCGAAATCACTACTGTAAACGTAGCCAAAGCATTAGGTTTAAAAAACGGCACATACTCTACCACATTTCAATCTAGGTTAGGTTTCGACCCATGGTTACAACCCTATACCGATCGTACTATAGAGCGTATGGGTAAAGAAGGCATCAAAAAAATGGCTATTGTTACGCCAGCCTTTGTTAGCGATTGTTTAGAAACCTTAGAAGAAATTGCTATGGAAGGCGAAGAGATTTTCCATGAAGTAGGCGGAAAAGAATTTACAGTAATTCCTTGCCTAAACGACCGTGAAGATTTTGCTCAAGTTATTGCTAACATTGCAAAAGAGTGGACGCCTAAAGGCAAGCCCGTAAACGCTTAGTATGCCTCAATTTAAAACATAAACACCCACGTGTAAACATACAATGGCATACTTCTATTTAAAAGCATTTCATCTCATATTTGTAATCACCTGGTTTGCGGGTTTGTTCTACATTCCGCGGCTTTTTGTATACCAAATAGAAGCATACCATAAACCCGCGCCCGAAAAAGAAATTTTAGGCAA
>CALDUF010000023.1 GCA_937923515.1 uncultured Flavobacteriaceae bacterium | reverse complement strand
GGTTGCTACTACATTTCAAAAAACATTAGCAGAAAAAGGAATCATCTTTATGCCAATCTCAGAAGCTATTCAAAAGCATCCAGAATTGGTTAAAAAATATATGGGAACTGTTGTTCCTAAAACAGATAATTTTTATGCGGCTTTAAATTCGGCGGTATTTACAGATGGTTCTTTTTGTTACATTCCAAAAGGTGTAAAATGCCCAATGGAATTATCAACCTATTTTAGAATTAATGAGGGAGGTACGGGTCAGTTTGAGCGTACACTGGTAATTGCAGACGAAAGTAGTTATGTTAGTTATTTGGAGGGCTGTACTGCGCCTTCACGCGATGAAAATCAATTACATGCCGCTGTTGTAGAATTGATTGCTATGGACGATGCTGAAATAAAGTATTCTACAGTACAAAACTGGTTTCCAGGAAATGCTGAGGGTAAAGGCGGTGTTTACAATTTTGTTACAAAACGTGGGCTTTGTGAAACTAACGCTAAAATATCGTGGACACAAGTTGAAACAGGATCTGCAGTAACGTGGAAATACCCGTCTTGTATATTAAAAGGCGATAATTCGGTGGGTGAATTTTACTCAATTGCCGTTACAAATAATTACCAGCAAGCCGATACTGGAACAAAAATGATTCATTTAGGAAAAAACACGAAATCAACTATAATTTCTAAAGGTATTTCCGCAGGTAAATCTCAAAACAGCTATCGCGGTCTTGTTCAAGTAAACGCTAGAGCCGAAAATGCACGTAACTTTTCACAATGTGATAGTTTACTAATGGGTAATGAATGTGGCGCACATACGTTTCCTTACATTGAAGCAAAAAACACATCTGCAAAAATAGAACACGAAGCTACAACTAGTAAAATTGGTGAAGATCAAATTTTTTATTGTAATCAACGTGGTATAGATACCGAAAAAGCTATTGCATTAATTGTAAACGGTTTTAGCAAAGAAGTATTAAATAAGTTGCCTATGGAGTTTGCTGTAGAAGCGCAAAAACTATTAGAAATAAGTTTAGAGGGCAGTGTAGGATAAATTAAAACCCATACATTTTTACTAAACGTATTGAAGTGAAGCAGAAATATCATTAAAGAAATTCAAATAATTTTAAAATGAAAAAACTACTTTTTATTGCATTGATAGTAACGGCATTTGTAAGCTGTAAAAACGGTTCAAAATCAGAAGCCAAAGAAAGTGCTGAAGCAACAACAGAAAGTACTGAAACCCAAAGTAACGCACTTACACTTTTAAAAGGTGAATTTGTGTATTTTGATGGTGCTGCGGTATTACAAACTGATACAGAAATTTACGGTGTATTAATTACAGACACTTTAGAGGAACTTAACGAAAAAGCAAAACAATATAAAAGTGAACCAACTGATATGGTTCAAGTAGAAATACGAGGTAAAATATCAAACGAAAAACATGAAACCATTCTTTGGGATAAAAAGGTTGAGGTTATTGAAATTATTGATGTGCAACCAAATACCAAAGACAACGATAAAACTATAAAATTAGGAAGTTAACAACACGATTTAAATTACAAACTCCATATAGCTGTTGTCGCATATTTGGAATTTAGAATTTTGATTTTGGAATTTAGAAAACTATGTTAAAAATAAATAATTTACACGCAAGCATTGAAGATAAAAGTATCTTAAAAGGTATTAATCTTGAAGTTAAACCAGGTGAAGTACATGCTATAATGGGGCCAAACGGTTCTGGAAAAAGTACTTTAGCTTCAGTAATTGCTGGTAGAGAAGATTACGAAGTTACTGAAGGTACTATTGAATTTGAAGGTGATGATATTGAAGAATTAGCAGCCGAAGAACGCGCCCACAAAGGTGTATTTTTATCGTTTCAATATCCTGTGGAAATTCCAGGAGTTTCTGTTACTAACTTTATGAAAACAGCTATAAACGAATCGCGTAAAGCAAGAGGTTTAGAAGAAATGCCTGCAAAGGATATGCTAAAGCTAATTCGTGAAAAATCTGAAATGTTAGAAATCGATAGAAAATTTTTATCGCGTTCTTTAAACGAAGGGTTCTCTGGAGGAGAAAAGAAACGTAATGAAATTTTTCAAATGGCAATGCTAGAACCTAAGTTGGCTATACTAGATGAAACAGACTCTGGTTTAGATATTGATGCACTACGTATTGTAGCTAGTGGTGTAAACAAATTAAAAAGTAAAGATAATGCCGTTGTAGTGATTACACACTACCAGCGTTTGCTAGACTATATTGTGCCAGATTTTGTGCATGTATTACACAATGGTAAAATTGTAAAGTCTGGAACAAAAGAATTAGCACACGAACTAGAAGCTAAAGGTTACGATTGGATTAAAGAAGAAGTTGGCGCGTAAAAATTAGTTGGCAGTAATCAAACTACAGTTAGCAGTTGCGCTCTAAGTTTCTGATTATTTGCTATTTAAAAACAACAGTTTTAGTAATGTTTCAACTTTCTTACTGAGGACTGTACACTGAATACTGAAATATGGATTTAAAAGAAAAATTAGTATCATCATTCCTAGCTTTCGAAAATAGTATCGATGTAGATGCCTATGCACACGATGTGAGAACTGATGCTATCAAAATATTTGAAGAAAAAGGCTTTCCTTCAAAAAAGGAAGAAGCTTGGAAATACACCTCTTTAAACAGTGTTTTAAAAGAGGATTATAGTGTATTCCCAAAGCAAGAAAATGCTTTGGAATATAGTGATATAAAAAAGTATTTCATCCACGATATAGATACTTATAAAATTATTTTTATTGATGGTAAGTACTCTTCGCATTTATCTCAAACCACACACGATGGTATAGATGTGTGTTTGATGTCTGCTGCTTTAAGCAAACCAAAATACCAGTTAATTATTGAAAACTATTTCAATAAAGCTGCAGAAAAGGATAGTTTATCTGCATTAAATACGGCGTTTTCTCAAGAAGGTGCTTACATTCATATACCAAAGAACAAAATTGTAGAGAAACCAATTCAAATCATACATTTTTCTACAGGAAACGAATCGGCAACCATGTTGCAGCCTCGTAATTTGGTTGTGGTAGACGAGAATTCTCATGTGCAAATTATTGAACGTCATCAAAGTTTAACAGACAATCCTGTGTTAACTAACAGCGTTACCGAAATTTTTGCCAACAAACGCGCCATTGTAGATTATTATAAAATACAAAACGATAAAGAAACAGCCTCTTTAATAGACAACACGTTTATAAAACAAAAACGCGAAAGTTTAGCATCGGTACATACCTTTTCTTTTGGTGGCAAGTTAATACGTAACAATCTTAACTTTTATCAAAATGGCGAACGTATCGATTCAACATTAAAAGGTATTACTATTATTGGTAACAAGCAGCATGTAGATCACAACACGTTGGTGCACCATATAGAGCCAAATTGCGAAAGCCATCAAGATTACAAAGGCATTTTTGCCGACCGCTCTACAGGCGTTTTTAACGGAAAAGTAGTTGTAGAAAAAGAAGCGCAAAAAACCAATGCATTTCAAGCCAACAATAACATTTTAGTAAGTGATAAAGCGGCGATTAATACCAAGCCACAGCTTGAAATTTTTGCAGACGATGTAAGATGCTCTCATGGTTGTACCATCGGACAGTTAGACGAAAGTGCAATGTTTTACATGCGCTCGCGCGGTATTCCACAAAAAGAAGCTCGTGCATTGTTAATGTTTGCTTTTAGCAACAACGTTTTAGAGTCGGTTAAAATACCAGAATTAAAGCAACGCATCACCAAGATTATTGCCAATAAGTTGGGAGTAAATATTGGGTTCGACTTATAGAAACACATTAGGTCTTTATTTTTTGCAAGGCTTGAAATACAAAGCCACTAGCAAAATAAAGACCTACATCTATCCAATCAGAAGTGTATCTTTCGTAATATTTAGGCAATACATATTCAAATAGTACGCTGTAGCAAAAACATAAATAGAATATCAAATATAAAGGTAATTGGTATGTTTTATTGTTTCGTGTATACCGCAACACGTTTAAACACACAGTTAAGCATATAGGCACAATTAAAAAATCATTTACGTAATTATTTATTACAGCAGGTAAGCTAACTTTAACTTTTTGAGCTATATAAATAAAACCCGCTATTATAACCGAACTGTATATATAAAGTTTAAAGTAGTTGCTCATATCATCCAGCGGCAATTGCAAACACTAACCAAGCTATAAATGCCCCAATGGCGCTAACAACGGTGAAGCCCGAGTATAGTATCCAACCAAAAACACGAAAGATAAGTAGTTTATGGTTTTTAAGATTTTCAATATAACTAGGCGGTTTATTTTTAGCTGTTTCAATGCGTTGGTGCCTCTCGGTTATAGCACGTTGTTCTTGTCTTTTTTTATAAGACAATAGCGTCCCACAGTTTTTACACGCTTCTCTGTTTTTATTATAAACACCGCATGCTATACATTGCACAGTTCTCACAATTAACTATTTAATACATTAAAAAAAGTATACACTCAAAAATAAAACATTAAGGGTCTTATTGTAGATTGAAAACCATTTAAAGTTAACCCAATTCATATAATTTTTTATAAATTCTTAATATTAGTCTTAAAGCTTTGCCAGAAGTTTCACTTTCGTAGCAATGCTTCGTATCTTTGCAATAGCAATAAAAAGTTATGATAAATGTAGAAACCATACGAAAAGATTTCCCGATACTCTCACGCTTAGTAAACGGAAAACCTTTAGTGTATTTTGATAATGCAGCAACATCGCAAACGCCGCAACAAGTCATCGATGTTATTGTAGATTATTATGCAAACTACAATGCCAACATACATCGTGGTGTACATACCTTAAGTCAAGAAGCAACGGATTTATACGAAGCATCGCGCCAAAAAATAAAAGCACATTTTAATGCAAAGCATGCGCACGAAATTATTTTTACTTCGGGCACTACCCACGGCATTAACCTTGTAGCTAATGGCTTTTCATCATTACTAAAAAAAGGAGACCAAATTATGGTCTCAGCACTAGAACACCACAGCAACATTGTACCTTGGCAAATGTTGTGCGAACGTACAGGAGCCATTTTAAAGGTTATTCCTATGAATGACGCTGGGGAATTAATTCTTTCTGAATTTGATGCGCTCTTATCTAAAAATACAAAGTTGGTGTTTGTAAACCATGTTTCAAACGCATTAGGCACAATAAATCCTATAGAATATATTATAGAAAAAGCCCATGATGTAAAAGCGGCTGTTTTAATAGATGGTGCGCAATCTACACCACATTTGGTGCCCGATGTACAAGCTTTAGATGTAGATTTCTATGTAACTTCTGCTCATAAAATATGTGGACCAACAGGCGTTGGTATGCTATATGGTAAAGAAGAATGGTTGAAAAAACTACCGCCATACCAAGGTGGTGGCGAAATGATTGCCGAAGTTACTTTTGAGAAAACAACATACGCAGATTTACCACATAAATTTGAGGCAGGCACGCCAAACATCTGCGGTGGTATTGCCTTTGGCGCTGCTATAGATTACATGAATAGCGTTGGTTTTGATAATATTGCTGCGAACGAAAATGAGCTTTTAGAATACGGTACAAAAAAACTATTGGAAATTGAAGGCTTAAAAATATACGGTACTGCTAAAGATAAAACATCGGTAATTTCATTTAATTTAGAAGGCATTCACCCGTACGATGTTGGTACCATTTTAGACAAGTTAGGAATAGCTGTTAGAACTGGCCACCATTGCGCACAACCTATAATGGATTTTTATAAAATACCAGGCACCATACGCGCCTCGTTTGCGTTTTACAATACTAAAGCAGAAATTGATGCTTTAGTTGAAGGTGTAAAAAAAGCCAAAATGATGCTCTCCTAAAAATCACACACGGTTTGCGCCTTTTGTTTAGAGGCGCAATTTAAGTGCAATAGTTTCCGTCCAAGACTGCAGTAATGGAAGTGTGACTTTCTAAAGAAGAAAATAAAAATTGTTGTATACTTTGGCGTCTTTTTTGTAGTTTCAATCTTAAAATTAAAACAAAATGAAAACAATGCTACTTTTTATTAGCATGGTTGTATTACGCTGTTGTTGGGGACCAACTGAATACCAGCTAATGCAAGATTTACAAAAGAGCCCTACTATTTTGAAAACGCTTATTGGAACTTATAAAATAAAAACGCTGCACGAAACCGATGTTTCTACTTTTAACCTCAACATTGCTTTTGATGAAAACGCTAAAACAGTTTCTGGCTTTTTGGGATGTAATCGTTTTTTTGGTTCGTATGTTTTAAGTGAAAATACATTAAAGTTTAAACCATTAAGTTCTACAAAAAAGTTATGTGTAGAGGACAAAAATACTATTGAAACTAAACTCCTAAAAGCATTTGAAAAAGCAGACCGTATATTTTTTACGGAAGAAGGATTTACACTTTTTAACAGAAAAAAACCGCTACTTACGGCTGATAACCTTGAAGATAATACCAAAATTAGTTTTGAATATACTGCAAGATCAAGAGGTGTATACAAACACGTTAAAGTTGATAAAGACACTATTAGTTTTTCAAAAAAAAGAAAAGCAAAGCCTTTAAAAATAGCCTGTGATGCAAACTATTGGAATACATTGTTAAGTCTCACTGATAGTATACATATAGAAACTATTCCAAATCTAGAAGCACCAAGTAAGGCGTTTCAACATGATGGTGCTGCCCTAGCGCATTTAAAAATTATGTATGATGGTAAAACGTATGCGTCTGCACCTTTTGATCATGGAAATCCTCCAAAGGAGATAGCGGCTTTAGTTAAAGAAATCTTATCATCTATCGAAAACATTGAATAGCAACATTTGTTATTGTATTTTTGTATAAAATTGAACGTATGAGTATTGAAGACATTCAAAATGAAATTATAGACGAATTCTCGATGTTTGAAGATTGGGAAGAGCGTTACCAATATATGATTGATTTAGGTAAAGATTTACCTTTGATTAACGACCAGTATAAAACCGACAGCAATATTATAAAAGGATGCCAAAGTAAGGTTTGGGTGCATGCTGAAATGGCCGATGATAAAGTAGCTTTTACTGCGGATAGCGATGCGATTATTACCAAGGGTATTATTGCTATTTTAATTCGCGTGTTTTCTAATCAGCATCCAAAAGATATTATTAATGCAGATACCGATTTTATTGATAAAATTGGTTTAAAAGAGCATTTATCGCCAACGCGAGCTAATGGTTTAGTGAGTATGGTAAAACAATTAAAAATGTATGCTATTGCATACCAAACACAATTAAGTTAAGGGTAAAACACTGGCTTTGGCTGGTACACCCGCGTTAGGGATTGTAGTGGAAAGCCCACAGCGAAGCCCAAGGCGTAGCGAGGACTTGTAGCGTAAAGCCCGACCGAAGCGATCCTGCAAGGTTTTTTTACCTTGTAGGTATGAGCGAAGGTAACGCCCAAAAAAATTATATTATATTATGAGTGAACAGATAGATACAGCCGAATTAGGCGAAAAAATAGTAAATGTTTTAAAGACGATTTACGATCCTGAAATTCCCGTTGATATTTACGAATTAGGATTAATTTATGATGTTTTTGTGAATGAAGACTATGATGTTAAGATATTAATGACGCTTACTACACCTAACTGCCCCGTGGCGGAAACGCTGCCCTTAGAGGTAGAAGAAAAAGTGAAATCTTTAAATGCTGTAAATAATGCCGAGGTTGAGATTACTTTTGATCCGCCTTGGACTCAAGAATTAATGAGCGAAGAGGCAAAATTAGAACTAGGCATGCTTTAATGGCTTATTCTAAGCTGAGTTTAAAAATTTTTAACTAAACGATTTTTATTTTTGAAAGACGAGATTATAAATCGCGTAGCGAATAGTAAACTAATAACTCTAGACCTTGAGGATTACTATCCTGAAGGCAAACGCGTGTTGTTTGATATTAAAGACTGGTTGTTTGAAGGTTTTGTGCTTCGTGAGAAAGATTTTAGACAACAGGTTTTAGAATTTAATTGGCCTGATTATAAAGATTGTTACGTTGCGCTAACGTGTAGTACTGATGCTATTATTCCGGGTTGGGCCTTTATGCTACTTAGTATACATTTAGAACCTTACGCAAAAAAAGTGCTTATAGGCAATTTAGAACAATTAGAAACTTCTATCTACCAAGATATTATTAATGCCCTAGATATTGCTGCCTATAAAGACAAACCGATAATTATAAAGGGGTGTGCTAATAAACCTGTGCCGCAAAACGCATACATTATGCTGTCTACTAAACTAAAGCCTATTGCTAAATCCATTATGTATGGAGAGGCATGTTCTTCTGTACCGCTTTACAAAAACAAATAAGTGACCTATACATATTTTTAGTGTCATAAGGACGACTTGTTGTCAATTCTATTGAAAGAATTTGATTAACATGTGTTAAAAAATAATTTATATTTGCCCACACTTTAAAAACTAACAAAAATGAAAAAACTATTATTTTTCGCAATTTTATTACTAAGTGTTTCAGCCATTAGTGCTCAAACAAAAGAAGAATTAGAAAAACAAAAATCTGAAAAACAAGCTGAGGTTGATGCTGCTACTGCTGAGGTTGCAGCAATTCAAGCTAAGCTAGATGCACTTCCGGGTTGGAGAAAAGGTGCATTTGGTACAATTGGTGGTAGCTTATCTGGTTTTAATAACTGGTTCGCTCAAGGAGCTCCAAACAACAACTCTGGTAACATTGGGTTTACCGTTAATGCGTTTGCTAATTTAATTCAAGAGAAATTCTTTTGGAGAAATAGCTTAAACACTAACTTAAACTGGGTGAAATTAGATAATAAGGACAACCCTAACGATAGTGATAATTTCGAACCTACTACTGATGTATTTAATATTTCATCATTATACGGTAGAAATATTGCTAAAAACTTAGCAGCTTCTGCATTAGTTGAATACAGAACTACAATTTTAAACAATTTTAACGATCCTGGATATTTAGATGCTGGTATTGGTTTTACATGGACACCTATTACAAACTTAGTAGTAGTGGTACACCCATTAAACTACAACTTTGTATTTGCTGATGATGATACTATTTTTAATTCATCGCTTGGTGCTAAAATTGTTGCAGATTATACAAGACAAATAGGCGCTATAGGGTTTAAAACTAACTTATCTGCATTCCAAAGTTATGAGTCTGGAGACTTATCTAACTGGACATGGATTAACTCTTTTAGCTATACACTTTGGAAATCGATTGGTGTAGGTTTTGATTTTGGTTTAAGAAATAACAAGCAGGAAGCTTTAAACTTTTCTAGAAATGTTTTAGGAAACGCTGGCGAAACGTTTGATTCGGTTGATAACGATTTACAAACGTATTACACATTTGGTTTGAGTTATAATTTTTAATTAGTCGCACTCACTTTTACAAAAAAGCACTTTTCACTTTTCTTGAAAAGTGCTTTTTGCGTTAAAGACTAAACCTTGTAAATACGGGATTTGAGATTGAGACACAAGAGTAATTAAACAAAGAAAACCTGCTTGCCATTTTTTGTGACAACGCTCACAAAAAAATTAGCCTTCTGTTACTAATTTTTTAGTGACTCTAGTAGCACTTATTTTTGAAGATGCTATACCTAAAACGGATATAGTAAGGAATACGAGGACAAAATTTTCAAGCTTTATACTTACCGGATAAGCAAGTGTAGGTGTTATAGGAACCAACCCAAACGTTTGTTGTAATAGTACAATAAAAAACCCTAAAAGCAAACCAACAATACAACCAATAAGCGTGATTGCAGACCCTTGCAAAAAGAAAATTTTTCGCATGTGTTTTACGGGAACACCTAAATTGAATAAAGTGTTTAGCGACGATTTTTTTTCTAAAATCATCATTATGATAGAGCCAATAACGTTAAAAATTAATAGCGCCGAAACCAAGGTAAGCAGCAAATAAATAAGCAGATTTTCGCTATTTAGCATTTTATAAAGCGCATCGTTAAGCTGCACACGGTTTTTTACAGTAATAGTGTTGCCCAAGATATTTTGGATTTGCGATTTTACCGCAGCCTCATTAGCATTTTCTATGAGCTTAAATTCTATTGCCGACACTTGATTAGTCTTATAATTTAATAATTTTTGTGCCAAACTTATAGGAGCATAAACATAAGTATCGTTAAGCTTTTCGTTAATATCAAAAATACCCACATTAATAGCGTTTACAGTATTAAATGCATTTTTAGTAGAAGTAATTTGCCCTTTTCCAGGTTTTGGCACGTAGATATTTACCGCTTTTCCATAGTCTAAAACCCCAAATGATAAATTTTGTGACACACCCCAGCCTGCTACTATTTGGTTGGTGTTTTGTTCTAACCAGCTGCCATGTGGTATTACTGCATCTATACTACTTATTTTATTATAATTACCATCTACACCTTTTATACTTGCAAGGTAGTTTTTACCTTCAGAATATATAATTACCCGCTCTTCTATTACTTGAGAATATAAGGCTATATCAACAATATTATCAAGTTGTTTTTGCTGTGTATTAGTTAAACTAAACGTTTTTCCTATGGTAGTTTCGGCTTTTAAATCAGGATCTACAATTGTGGAAAATTGCAATGTAAAATCTTTCAAACCTGCAAAACCTGAAAGCACTACAAATAAAGAAGCAGCACCTAAAACAACACCTATTAATGCAATTATGGTAATAAAATTAATGGCATTATTACTGCTCTTAGAGCGTAAATAACGTTTGGCTATATATAAAGAAACATCCAATTACGATTTTTTTCTCTTTTCTAATAAATCTGGGTTTTCAATAGGGTTTTCTTCTCCTTTTAAAGACTGTTCTATGCGGTCTATATACTCTAAAGAATCGTCAATAAAAAATTCTAGATTGGGCATACGTCGCAACTGGTTCTTGGTACGTTGTGCCATTTCATGGCGAATTAAAGGCGTATTACTTTTAATACCTTCTAAAAGTGCTTTAGCTTTATCATTCGGAAAAATACTTAAATACACCTTAGCAACCGATAAATCTACGGTAACTTTTACTTTAGATACAGATATGATAACACCGCGCATACCACCATGAGTAGCGGCACCTTGTAATACATCAACCAAATCGTGTTGTAGTACCGAACCTATTTTTTTTTGTCTTTGACTTTCTTCCATAACATTTAATGTAGCATAAATTTTGCCATAGTGCAAAAATAGCGCATATTTTGTATCTTTCTATAAAAGTAACGCTTAATGAACAAAATAGAACATATTGGTATTGCAGTACATAGCTTGAAAAATGCAAACATCTTATTTGAAAAACTTTTTGGTGCCTCTCATTATAAGATTGAAGCCATTGAAAGCGAAGGCGTAAATACCTCATTTTTTATGATTGGAGATACTAAAATTGAACTATTAGAGGCTACTACAGAAAACAGCCCAATAGCTAAATTTATTGCTAAAAAAGGAGAAGGCGTACACCATATAGCATTTGATGTAGATGATATTAATGCTGAAATAGAACGTTTAAAAAGTGAAGGGTTTAGAGTATTAAATGAAACACCAAAAAAGGGCGCAGATAATAAGCTGATTGCTTTTTTACACCCAAAATCTACAAATGGTGTCTTAATAGAGCTATGTCAAGAGATAAAGTTACCGTCTTCTGATAAATGAGAATATTAAGAAACTAAGATATTACACACTTTAGAGTGTTTTTTAAACTAAAATATCTTGGAGGGTTTTAAAATATATAGTAATATTGCAAACTCTTATTTTAGAGAATTGCATTTTTTTTGCAATGGGTCCTATAACTCAGTTGGTTAGAGTATCTGACTCATAATCAGAAAGTCCATGGTTCGAGCCCATGTGGGACCACCTT
>CALDUF010000022.1 GCA_937923515.1 uncultured Flavobacteriaceae bacterium | reverse complement strand
GTACTTAAAGGGAATACTTCTTTAATGTTTTCTGAAGTAGGAAATGCGCCAGCAAAATTAATAAAGAATTTCAGAAAAAAATCTGACAGACCTTTATTAAAAGGAGCTTTCGTAGAAGAAGCAGTTTATATTGGTGATGAGAATTTGGATGCTTTAGTAAGCATTAAGTCTAAAGAGGAAATGATTGGCGAGATAATTGGTTTATTACAATCTCCTGCTAAGAATGTTATTTCTGGACTTAAGTCGGGTGGTAGTAAGCTATCTGGAATTCTTAAAACATTATCAGAGAAATAGTACGCACTAAAAACAATTATATTTTAAAAATTTATTAAACGATAGTAAAAATGGCAGATTTAAAAGATTTCGCAGAACAATTAGTTAATCTTACTGTAAAAGAAGTAAATGAATTAGCTGATATATTAAAAGATGAATACGGTATAGAGCCTGCAGCTGCTGCAGTTGCTGTTGCTGCTGGTGGAGCTGCTGGTGGTGGTGAAGCTGCTGAAGAAAAATCAGAATTTGATGTAATATTAAAAGCAGCTGGTGCTTCTAAGTTAGCAGTTGTAAAATTAGTTAAAGAATTAACTGGTTTAGGATTAAAAGATGCTAAAGACATAGTTGATAGCGCACCAAAAGCAATTAAAGAGGGTGTTTCTAAAGACGAAGCTGAAGGTTTAAAATCTTCATTAGAAGAAGCAGGAGCAGAGGTTGAGCTTAAATAAGCTTAGCACCACAACAATACAAAGGTTTAGGTCTACCACACAACAAGTGTGGTAGCACCTAGACCATTTTGTGTATATAATCATGTACATAAATAAAACAATAAAAGAGTTAGAGATATAATGTACTATCATAAACTCTTACCGAGTGTTTAAAAGCACTGTCATTATTTTTTTAATCAAAATTCCGTCCATTGATGTTATCAACACAAGCTGAAAGATTAAATTTTTCCTCTATTGTAAATAGAACAGAATATCCAGATTTTTTGGACATTCAGATTAAATCCTTCCAAGATTTTTTCCAATTAGAAACTAAATCTGAAGAAAGAGGTGATGAAGGTTTATATAACACCTTCATGGAAAACTTTCCTATTACAGATTCACGTAATCAATTCGTATTAGAATTTTTAGATTACTTCGTTGATCCGCCAAGATATGCTATCGAAGAGTGTATTGAAAGAGGGTTAACATATAGCGTTCCGCTAAAGGCTAGACTAAAGTTGTATTGTACAGATCCAGAACACGAGGATTTCGAGACCATCGTTCAGGATGTATATTTAGGGACTATTCCATACATGACACCTTCTGGTACGTTTTGTATTAACGGTGCAGAGCGTGTGGTTGTGTCTCAATTACACCGTTCACCAGGAGTATTCTTTGGACAATCTTTCCACGCCAATGGAACCAAATTATATTCAGCAAGGGTAATTCCATTCAAGGGCTCTTGGATAGAATTTGCCACAGATATCAATCAGGTGATGTACGCCTATATTGATAGAAAGAAAAAATTACCTGTAACAACACTTTTCCGCGCTATCGGTTTTGAACGCGATAAAGATATTTTAGAAATTTTCGATTTAGCAGAAGAAGCTAAAGTTTCTAAAACAGGCTTAAAGAAATATCTAGGAAGAAAATTAGCAGCACGTGTATTAAACACATGGCATGAAGATTTTGTGGATGAGGATACAGGAGAAGTTGTATCTATCGAGCGTAATGAGATTGTATTAGATCGTGATACAATTCTTGATAAAGAAAATATTGAAGAAATTCTTGAAGCAGAAGTTAAGACGATTCTTTTACATAAAGAAACGAACGAACAAGGGGATTATGCCATTATCCACAATACGCTTCAAAAAGATCCAACAAACTCAGAAAAAGAGGCTGTTGAACATATATACAGACAACTACGTAATGCAGAGCCGCCAGATGAGGAAACAGCACGTGGTATTATAGATAAATTATTCTTTAGTGACCAACGTTACTCTTTAGGAGAAGTAGGGCGTTATAGAATGAATAAAAAATTAGGTCTTGATATTGGAATGGATAAGCAAGTGCTTACCAAAGAAGATATCATTACTATTATTAAATATTTAATTGAGTTAATCAACTCTAAAGCAGAGATTGATGATATTGACCACTTATCTAACCGTCGTGTACGTACCGTAGGTGAGCAATTATCGTCTCAGTTTGGTGTTGGTTTAGCACGTATGGCGCGTACCATTCGCGAACGTATGAATGTGCGTGACAACGAGGTATTTACACCTATAGATTTAATTAATGCGAAGACGTTATCGTCTGTTATTAATTCATTCTTTGGAACGAATCAGTTGTCTCAGTTTATGGACCAAACAAATCCATTAGCAGAGATCACACACAAGCGTCGTTTATCGGCATTAGGACCAGGTGGTCTTTCAAGAGAACGCGCAGGGTTCGAGGTACGTGATGTACACTATACACACTACGGAAGACTTTGTCCTATTGAAACACCAGAAGGACCGAATATTGGTTTAATATCATCACTTTCAGTATTTGCTAAGGTGAATTCAATGGGCTTCATTGAAACACCATACCGTAAAGTAACAGAAGGTGTTGTAGATATTAAAAATGCACCAACATATTTAAGTGCAGAAGAAGAAGAAGAGAAGTTAATCGCGCAGGCTACCGTAAAAGTAGATGAAGATGGTAAGATCTTACACGATAAGGTAATTGCACGTATGGAAGGCGATTTCCCTGTAATAGATCCTAAAGAGATTCATTATACAGATGTTGCTCCTAACCAGATTTCTTCAATATCTGCATCTTTAATTCCATTTTTGGAACATGATGATGCCAACCGTGCTTTGATGGGATCTAACATGATGCGTCAAGCCGTACCATTATTAAGAGTAGATGCACCAATTGTAGGAACAGGTTTAGAACGTCAAGTCGCTTCAGACTCTAGAGTATTAATTAATGCAGAAGGTACAGGAGAAGTCTTGTATGTAGATGCTAATGAAATACAGATTAGATACGATCGTAGCGAAGACGAAGCTAAAGTAAGTTTTGATAGCGATGTGAAAACGTATAACTTGGTGAAGTTTAGAAAAACAAACCAAGGAACGTCTATCAACTTAAAGCCTATTGTTAAGAAAGGCGATAAAGTTAAAAAAGGACAAGTACTATCAGAAGGTTATGCGACCCAAATGGGAGAATTAGCTTTAGGTAGAAATATGAAAGTAGCCTTTATGCCTTGGAAAGGGTATAACTTTGAGGATGCGATTGTAATTTCTGAAAAAGTAGTACGTGAAGATATCTTTACATCAATTCATATCGATGAGTATTCTCTAGAAGTAAGAGATACAAAATTAGGTAATGAAGAGTTGACTAACGATATTCCTAATGTTTCTGAAGAGGCTACAAAAGACTTAGATGAAAACGGAATGATTCGTATTGGTGCCGAAGTAAAACCAGGAGATATCCTTATAGGTAAGATCACACCAAAAGGAGAATCAGACCCTACACCAGAAGAAAAATTATTACGTGCCATCTTTGGAGATAAAGCTGGAGATGTAAAAGATGCGTCTTTAAAAGCATCGCCATCGTTACACGGTGTTGTTATAGAGAAAAAATTATTCGCTAGAGCAGTAAAAGATAAGCGTAAACGCGCACAAGATAAAGATGATATCTTAGCCTTAGAAGCGCAGTACGATAGAAAGTTTGACGAATTAAAAGATGTTTTAATTGATAAGTTGTTCACCATTGTAAATGGTAAAACAGCTCAAGGGATCTTTAATGATTTAGGGGAAGAGGTATTACCAAAAGGTAAGAAATTCACATTAAAGATGTTAAATGCAGTAGATGATTATGCGCATTTAGTATCTGGAAAGTGGACTACAGACGAGCATACCAACAAATTGGTTGCAGACCTTATTCACAACTACAAAATTAAAGAAAACGACCTTCAAGGAGCCTTACGTCGCGAGAAGTTCACCATTTCTGTAGGAGATGAGTTGCCTTCAGGAATTATCAAGTTAGCAAAAGTTTATATTGCTAAAAAACGTAAGCTTAAAGTAGGTGATAAGATGGCAGGACGTCACGGTAACAAAGGTATCGTAGCACGTATTGTACGTCAAGAAGACATGCCGTTCTTAGACGACGGAACACCAGTAGATATCGTATTGAATCCACTAGGGGTACCATCGCGTATGAATATTGGACAAATTTACGAAACGGTACTAGGATGGGCTGGACAAAAATTAGGACGCAAATATGCAACCCCTATTTTTGATGGTGCTACTATAGATCAAATCAACGGATTTACAGATGAAGCTGGAATACCAAGATACGGACATACATACCTATACGATGGTGGTACTGGACAGCGTTTCGATCAACCTGCAACAGTAGGTGTGATTTACATGCTGAAACTAGGACACATGGTAGATGATAAGATGCACGCACGTTCTATAGGACCTTACTCATTAATTACGCAACAGCCATTAGGTGGTAAAGCACAGTTTGGTGGTCAGCGTTTTGGTGAGATGGAAGTTTGGGCACTTGAAGCTTATGGCGCATCAAGTACGTTACGTGAAATCTTAACTGTAAAATCTGATGATGTAATTGGACGTGCCAAAACATACGAAAGTATTGTGAAAGGTGAACCAATGCCAGATCCAGGATTACCAGAATCTTTCAATGTATTAATGCATGAATTGAAAGGTTTAGGATTAGACATCAGGTTAGAAGAATAGAAATATTCTTACAGTGAAGACTGTTTAATTAAAGTATATAATATAATTCGATAGTACCATATATTATGGCAAGAAAACAAGATAAGAATACAGTACAGAGGTTTAATAAAATCTCAATTGGTTTATCATCTCCTGAAGCTATTTTAGCAGAATCAAGAGGGGAAGTTCTTAAACCAGAAACTCTTAATTATCGAACACACAAACCTGAGCGTGATGGTTTGTTCTGTGAGCGTATTTTTGGTCCTGTAAAGGATTACGAATGTGCTTGTGGTAAATATAAGCGTATACGTTACAAAGGGATTGTATGTGACCGTTGTGGTGTTG
>CALDUF010000021.1 GCA_937923515.1 uncultured Flavobacteriaceae bacterium | reverse complement strand
TAATATAGTAACATACTTTTGCATGGTTACAGCCACAACATCTGTTTTAAGAATTAACTTGGTTAGCGTGGTACCAATAAAACTGTATAACTTCGTTAAAACTTTATTTGATGTAAAACCAGCGCTTCCTAAATCTACTTCCTCTAAAATATTATGCAACAGCACGATATTTGGTATCTTTTTCAGCTTACATACATAAGGTAGCATTAGCCCTAAAGCCGCAGCAACTTTTTTATCACCAAATTTCATAAACTGTAAATTAAACAATACGGCATCTGGTTGTGTTGCATTTATAGCTTTTGTAACGCTTATTATATTTTTATAACTGTTAAAAGACCAACATTCTTTTACAGTAATTTTACAACCAGCTTCAGTAAAATTGATATCTTTTTCGGCTTTGGTATAATCGCACAATAAAATTAATTCTGAAACTTCTTGCTTTTGTCTAAAATGCTTCACTAAATGGTAAGCGTATTCATTTAAAGTTACTTTGCTTGGTGGGTAGGCTGTTACAATGGCTAACTTCATTATATAATAGGTTTGGGGTTAGAATATTCATCGTGCACGCTCTTAAAAAACTGACACGAAAACGAACAAATATACCATTAATCGATAAATATTACAATTAAATAGTATATTTCTTTCAAATAAGAGTTATATTTACAACATGTTATATAAAAAAATATAACACTAAAACCCCAAAACCTACCAACATGATAAAAATTTTAGCCATTGATGATCAGCAATTAATTCTGTTATCATTAGAAAAGCATTTAACCGATTTAGGTTTTAGTATCAAATGTGCGAATACAGGAGAAGAAGGCTTAGCACTATTTGATTCCTATAAACCAGACATTGTAATTGTAGATATCAATATGGATGGTATGTCTGGTTTAGATGTTGTTAAACATATAAGAGTCGAAAAAAAATCTCAAGTAAAAATATTAGTACTTTCAGGAAATACAAGTGAAGATACTATTATTGATGGGTTTGATTTGGGTATTGATGATTATATGAAAAAACCCGTATCCTTAAACGAAGTTACTGTAAGAATTTCTAGAATATTTGGGTTAAAAACAAATAAGTTACAAAACGTAAACACTAAGGACCAAATGCTACAAAAGCGTTGTGTTGGTGTTGTAATACCGTGTTATAACGAAGAAGAACGTTTACTAAGCAAAGCGTTTATTGATTTTGTAGACAGTAACCTTGGGTACCATTTATGCTTTGTAAACGATGGCAGTACAGATGATACTTTAAACGTTTTAAATGCATTACAAGAAGAAAGAAAAAACAATATTAGTGTATACAACTGCGAAAAAAATGGTGGTAAAGCTGAGGCTGTGAGGCAAGGTGTTTTACATTTAGCCAAAGATCCTCAACTGGATTACATTGGGTATTTAGATGCCGATTTATCGACCGATTTTAGAGATTTTGATGATTTGGTTAAAACTATTGAAACTTCAGATTTTAAAATTGTAAGTGGTTCTAGAATGAGCCGAATGGGTGCAGATATTACCAAAGAATCTGCCCGAAAAATCATTAGTAAAACCATAAACCTTATTATAAGAACCATTTTAGGCATGCCGTTTAACGACACCCAATGTGGTGCAAAAATTATGGATAAGGATATTGTAAAACACATGTTTAATGATAAATTTATAAGCGCTTGGATTTTTGATGTTGAAATTTTTATACGCATGCGAAAGCATTACGGGAAGAAAAAAGCCATTTCATACATCTGTGAGCAACCTTTAAAACGATGGATACATGCTGACGGCTCTAAACTATCCATGAAAGACTCTATTAAAATTGTAGGCCAACTAGGGCAAATAGCACTGCATTACAGGTAAACACTAAATTTTATTTACACTAACGCAAACCAAAACTCACTTAAAACATAGCGCCGTAGTAACTGGATGGTGCTTTAATGTCGGTGAGTGGTAGATTGCTGTAGATTAATAACCTAGGCTTTGGCCGTAACTTGCAGTATCACAAACACACACAATGAGCACTAAATTCTATTACGTATTAATCGCTATTTTTATAAGCACTTTGGCGTATACTCAAAATATGCAAGAAGGTTTTACCTATTTAGAAACTGGCCAATATGCAAAAGCAGCATCGTTTTTTGAAACGGTATTAAAAACGCACCCAATAAACAAAACCGCACAATTGTGTTATGGTAGAGCCGTTGGCTTACTAGGCAACTCTAAACAAGCTGTAGGTATTTTTACAGACCTGTTAGACACCTACCCTAACGATTTTGAAATACAACTTAACTATGCCGAAAGCCTATTATGGGATAAAAATTATAAGGCTGCAAAATCCTATTACGAAACCTTAATTAAAGAGAACAGCACCAATTTTGCTGCACTTTTAGGATATGCCAATACGCTGTCTAATCTTAAAATGTATGATGCTGCTTTAATGTATGTAGATAAAGCTTTAGAGGTTTCTCCAGGAAACCAAAATGCATTAACCTCTAAAAAGTATATGTATTTAGGCTATGCGTATCAAAAGCAACAAGCTAAAAATTATGATGCAGCGGAGCGCCTTTTAAAAGATAACTTAACCCTTTTTAAAGATGACAAAGACACGCTTTTAAATTTAGCCAACCTCTATGTAATTGCAGGCAAATTTGATGATGCCGAAACCACATACAACACCATAGCCAACACTCCAGAAAACAAAACACTAGCATTAAACGGATTAGCTTTAGTAAACCATTTAAAGGGTAAAGACAAAGCCGCTTTAAACATTAGTAAGGAGGCGTATAACACGGTTCCAAACTTAAATGATGTGAAGCTAACACAACACACCAAAGAACGTTACATACAAGCGCTTATTTGGAATAAAAATTATAAAAAGGCTCAAGTTTTAATAGATGCATTATATGAAGCGCAACCTAACGAAAATTGGATATTAACTTTACGCGCTACTATAAATATTTATAAGAGTGATTTTAAAAAGAGTGTTGCCGATTACAACCGTATTTTAGAAAATGATAGCACCTCTTTTGATGGTAATTTAGGAAAAGCAAATGCCTTAAAAGCTTTAGGAAAATATGATGACGCCTACCAATCTGCAGAAAACACCTTAAAATTTTACGACAAGCAAAAAGATGCCACCAATTTTATTACAAGCTTAAACACAAGTTTTACACCGTTTTGGGAAACAAAAGCCTCTTACTCTTTTGATAATGGTGATAATAAAGCCTTTGCAGTACAATCCAAAATAGAATTCCCAACCTCAACAAAATTTAAATGGTTGGCGCGTTATGGCTACAGAACCACAACCAATAAAGTTACTAATTTTGATGCCACATCAAACGATTTCTCATTGGGTTTAGCCTACCAATTGTTACCAAACATAACCTTTACAGGAACTGCTGGCGTAACAGCAGCTAAAGCCAATACGAACGATTATACGCAATTAGTAACCGATTTAGCCTTAAACATCAAAACCTTTAAACTACAAGTTTTAGATATTGGGTATAAAAGCGACATACAAAATTTTAATGCCGAATTATTAAACAGAGAAATAGTGATGAATAACTTGTACGCCAACTACAACCTAAGTACCAATTTTAATTTAGGTTGGTTTACACAGTATTTTTACACCTGGCAAAACGATGATAATGCTAGAAACTTATTATTTACCTCGCTTTACTATAACATACTTGCAAAACCTGCCTTAAAAGCGGGTTTAAACTACCAATACATTACGTTTAAAAACCAAGTGCCAACCATTTATTTTAGCCCAAAACAGTTTAATGCTGGCGAAGTATTTGTAAACGTTATAAAAGATGAAGCCATTACAAAACCTAAAGCGTGGTTTTACGAATTAACTGCGGCTACAGGTTTACAATATATTGAAGACGATAGCAGCCAAAGCACCTACCGCATACAAGGAAAATTAGGCTACAAGTTTACAGAACGGGCATTGTTAAACCTTTATGGCACCCGAAGTAATATAGCCTCTGCTACGGCAGCTGGTTTTACTTTTAATGAAATTGGGGTGCGATTTAAGTGGTATTTGAGTGGCGTTCCTGGGTTTAGGAGGTAACGTTGATGTATATGGTTTGTTGCGTGGTTTAAGAACCTAATTTAGTAAATAAAAACCGAATTGAAAATTTGCGAGGATTTTCGTAAGTAGGCTAGAATTAGCAATAAATTATATACGGTGTTGTGTTTAGGCTATTTTCGGGGTAAAAAGAAGCCTTTGATACAATTCATATTCCTAATGCATATCTGTATGTGACTTTTTTTCTGAACTCCAGCACCAGGAAATGCAGGCCCTCCTTCTGTAAAAACACCTCTTGCTGAGTCAAATTCTTTAATTGAAGTATTTTTGTCATTTTTTATTTCTTCTTTTATTTTTTGATGAAGATATTGAATAACAGCACAGTCTAGTTCTCGAATTAGAAGGTCTTTATGCTCGTCTTCTTTAACGTCCTTATTCTTAGGTAAGTCTTTTCCAATATATGAAAAATCCTTTTCCATTAATCTATAATAAATTGAAAGCATTTTTATGAACTCGCTATCAATTAAATCTAAGCAGTAATCTAGCGTAAAAACAACTCCTACAACCGAAGCTTTTTTTATTTTTCCTCTTTTTTGTTTGTCTTTAGCCCATTCTAAAGCTCTATCATAGTTATTTTCCCAAACATAAAATCCATGTCCTAACCAATCAAATGGTTTTTCACTAATTTTTACATTTTTAGGTTTTGTGAGAAGTTCATCTCTAGCAGATTCATCACAGCCGTGAAATCCGATTAAGATATTAGACCTTGAACTATACATTTATTATTCAGCAACAGAAAGCACTCTTTCTAAGTTAGGAAAAGATTTAGTTATTTTTCCTTTTTTAGTTATAATACCTGCTGAACTTAGGGAAGCAATAGCAGCCTCCTTAGAAGTGTGTTCCCTTTTCAATTTTGCTGCTAAAGCAACAAGTAGTGTTGTTTGTTCTTTTTTCATAAAAATGAATTGTAACCCAAATGTACAAAAATTATTCCATTATTACCTAAACGTTCTGTAAGCTTACACACAACTCATTTATAAGCGTAACTCTATAAGCCTATACCTTCATTTTGGTTAGCTATAAAAAAGTTTAATGCATGTTAAGTTTTAGTTATCTACCAGAAAAATACTAAACAATAACATAAAAACCTATAATTTTCTTACTTAATGCAGTATATAAATAGTATGCCTAAACCCGCGTTAGGGATTGTAGCGGCATCCTTTTTTTTGTGAAGTACATAAATTAGTGTAGAACTATTATTATACAGATTGCCACGTCGCTCACTCCTCGCAATGACGTAAAAAAAGATATAGCGGAAAGCCCGACCCTTGTGGTAACGCCCTAATTATTTAAATAGTTGTACAACAAAAAAAAGCGAAAAACTTTCGTTTTTCGCTCTAACCACTTATGTTAATTTGCTATTAATTAATCTAAGAGTAGTTTTAGGGTTTGATACTGGTTTTGGCTACTTACAATTTTGCAGAAATACATGCCAGAACTTAATTGTCCTCTTTTTAGTGGCAGGTTATTTTCTCCGCGGTTAACGGTATAGTTTGTTTCTTTCACTAAAGCGCCCATTTGGTTGTACATTTTTAGTGTTACTGTTTCATTAGTGTTTGCGCGTAAACTTAGAGTTGTTTTTTGGCGCATTGGGTTTGGTGATGCCAATAGGGCGTCGCCTGTGTTTTCTATAATATCGTTTATTGATAATGCTTCGCTTTTTGCAAAATGTACTTGCTGTAGCGTCATTGTTTTGGTTTGCGTTTTGCCATTATCTGCTAGCATGGTGTACACTATCGAGGTAACATCATTAGCTTGCAACGGCGTACCGTTTGTTGATGTGAAATCTGAAAACATAAGGTTGTATTCTGTAATGGCATCTGTTAAATTAATGCTGCTTTTATACTGTGCTTCCCAATTGGTAATGCCTTGTTTTACCAAACGTACTATTAATGTACCTGTACCTTTTGCTTGTAATTTTAGGCTATTAAATTCTGATACATCTATTGGGTTAAACTTTGGTGTTAAGGCACGATAGGTAGCTACATAATTGTTTGTTGTAGCTTCTAGGGTAACGTCGCGCTCTACGGCATATACGTCTTCATTAAATGTTGTGGTATTTGGTGTTACATCAAAACGTGTAACATTGGCTTGTGCATCGTCGTAGCCCCAAGGACCGTCTGACAGGAATAAATCGTCTGGTGTGTTTATGCCATCGCCTATTCTAAACCCTACATCAAATAAACTGCCCGCATCTACTTCTACATGTGAAATGTAATGTCCGTCTAAATTTATAGTAGTAGATACTTGCGCTACAGTTTCGGTTTCGGTAGTTCTTACGCCACCATCAAATACAACGCTTTGTGTTTGGTTTGTGTTTACAATTTGTAAATCTAACTTACCATTGCGGTATGTTCCTGATTTTATAAATACGGTGGGTGCTGCTGAATTGTTATAGCGTGTTACTGGTTTTTGTGCGTGTAACAAAGTAACTACTTCTTCACCTAGTTTTACTAAATCGTCTAAAGAATTAGACCAGATTTGGAAATTGTAAAAGCCTACATTGCTTTGGTATTTATCTAAATTCCAGTGACTTTCTATCGCAAAATTGGTATCGTTATCTATGGTTTTAGCCGAAAGACTTAGTACAAACTCTAAACTGCCATCTATATTGCGTATTAATGCTTTTATAAACTGCTGCTCTTTAATTTCTATAGTGGATACTGATACTAATTCTGCACCCAATAACCTATCGCAGATGTACTTTGTGTGTTCGTATACGCCATTGTCTGTTTTTAGTAATAAAATTGAGGCTATGGTTTCGTTATGCTTCATATAATCTACCGAATACACTTCCTTAGCATTGGTAATCCCTATTAAATCTGATGGTGAAGATTCTATGGCCTCGTCTTCGTTTATTACTTCTAAAGGTATTATATCTGATAATTGAAAGCCGTTGCCTTTTCCTGAAACTGTTTTACCGTATGTGGCAGACTTTTTAAAGCGTTTTGCTGTGGTTTTATCAAAACTATAATTACGTTTTACGCGATTAAAATTACGTTTGTTGATTAATTCTGAAAGTCTGTTATTACTTTCTAATCCGCCATCGCTTGCACTTGATGATGTTGAGGCTTGTATTACAGGACACCCTGCATAACCTGAGCATGATGGGTCTTCACAATCGATTAAGCCATCGCCATCATCGTCAATACCATTATCACAAATTTCTTGTGGTACTGGTGCTGTAGGACAACGTGCGCCATCGTTTTGAGAACTTGATGGCCCAAAAGCAAATAAATTAGATTCCATATCGGCTGCACTGTTTATATCTTGTACATTTTGAATGACATAAATGGTACCTGTTTGGTTTGCCGACACATAAAAACGACCAGAAGCATCAAAATAAACGGCACCGTATGTGTAGTTTAATCCTGATAAAATTGGTACTTCACCTAAATTTGTAACGGCACCAGTTTCAGCATTAATTCTATATAATATGTTTGTTTTCTTTTCTACAGTGTATAATTGCCCGTCTACAGCATTAAATGCCCAATCGTGAATACTTATGTTTATAGGCAACTCTAAAGTAGCTTTGTGTTGCCCGTAGTGTTCTGATTCTGGATCTAAATCTATAGCATAATAGCTTGTGCCACCACCTTTAAGGTAATACACACCATTTGCACTTACATCGCCTATATAACGGCCATTGGTTGGTAGTTCATCAACATAAAAAATAAGTGTAGAAAAATCTTTTCCTATGCGTACAATAGATTTTGATGGGAAACTTAATGAGCCCCAGATGTAACCATCTGCTGGGTTGTAAGCCGCTGCGTTTATAGTGCCTTGTGTTACATCTTTAGCTACTTGGTACGAATTTCCAGAGGCTAAATCGATAGCATATACATCGTTGTATTGAAATAAGTAGGCGTTATAATCGCAGTTAAATGGCGTATCTTGTCCGTAAACTACGCTTGTGATACATAATAATAGTAATAATTTTTTCATGGGTTCTTTGTTTTACACTACAAATGTAGGTTGGTTGGTAAAGGCATTTTGTTGTTTTTCGTTAGATGAAAGTTTACTGTAGACGAGTGGTTGGATGGTTAAGTTTAGATTAAAATGTATGATATTATTTATGATAACATTTTTAATGTACGAAAAAACTTGTTTTAAATGTTGTATTTATGTTATTTTAGATGAATAACACCTTATTTTAACAGGCGTGTTGTAAAAGCATCGATAAGCTGCAGAATTTACTGTGCATGTATTGAAATTGATGCCTGCAAAGCCTGATTACAATTTCTTCCAATACTTTGTTTTAACGTTAGTTTTTATACTATTAAAGAGTAAGATTAACACCTGTATTCCTAGTATTACAATAAAGATTTATGTTATGTGAGTAAAAAAACGCTTGTGTAGCAAGAGCAAGCGTTAGTTTTTAATATAAAAAGTGAGAGATTGTTAGTTACTACAACTAACTAGATTTTAACATTGAATAGTCGTTATTAGTTTTGTTTAAATACTTGAGGGTATTTACTTGTGCTAATCGCTTGATATCTTTAAGCTCATTACTAAATGCATAATGTTTAGCTTCTGTAGTTGTTAAACTTAATTCCAACTCGTCTATAAAACTTAGATGTTTTAAATTTCTTGACAGAATAGGGTCTGATATAAGCGCATTGCTATGTGATATTGTTTTTAAATCTGTTTGTTTTACAGCGCTATTCTTCTTTTTAAACTTAATGCTAAGTTTCCCCTTATTTATCTGTATTTTAATACTGATATTCATGTATTTTAGTTTACCTATTACCTTGTTTTAATACAAAAATAATGGTGAAAACGTCATGAACATGTATTTATCGCTCAATCAAAAAATAGAGTAGATAAATGCACAAAAAGTGTAGACGATTTGTAATTATAGTAGATTGAGTCTTTTCATTAACTCTGGACGGTTAGAACGACTTACAGGAATTACATCCTTTTTTATAAGTACGCTGTTATCTTCTATATCAATGATTTTTTGAACGTTAATAACATACGAGCGGTGTATTTTCAAGAAAATATCTTTTGGTAACTTCTCCTCTATTTTTTTAAGTGTAGAATGTACGGTGTAATTTTTATCCTCGGTTTTTACATGAATGTAATCGCCCTTGGCTTCGATTAGATAAATACTTGGAATATCTATTTTTATTAAACGTCTATCAATATTTACATAAAGATCGTTACCCGATGAGGTTTCTACTTTATCATCGTCAGGTATTGTTGCAGCTGCAGCACTAAAAGACTCAGCCTTTTTAATTGCCTTTTCAAAACGTTGTAATGCTATTGGTTTTACCAGATAATCTACTATACAATCGTACTCAAACGCTTCAATAGCAAATTGCGCATCTGAGGTTGTAAGTATAATTTTTGGTGGATTTTTTAAGGTTTGAATAAAATCAAAACCTGTAAAATCGGGCATATGGATATCTAAAAAAATTAAATCCACTTCGTGCTGGTTTAAATATTTTATCGCTTGTAGTGCGTTAGGAAATTCTTCTAAAATATTTAAACTTGGAATATTAGAACACAACTGAGTAATAATTGCTCTGGCTGTTGCTTCATCATCTATAATAATACAATTCATTAAAGTGGGATTATAACGTCTCTAAATAGTCTGTTATATTTTGAAGAATCGCATTAAATGTTTCATAACCAGAAACATTATTTTCTTTTAGACGGTCTTCAAAGTCTTCTGCTATTTTGTAACTTTCTTCGAGCCCTAAAATACTAATTTTATGCTTAAGTTTGTGGACATTTTCGGCAGTTGCTTTAAAGTTTTTCGCTTTAAAGTTTTTAAAATACACCGCTTTTTCTTCTGGAAACTCTTTTTTAACGATTGAAATCAACTTACTTTTAAAAGCATCATCACCTCCAGACAACGCGTTTATATAGGTTAAATTAGGGTGTTCCATTGTTTATTTTTTTAATGTGAAATGAAAGGTTGTGCCTTTTCCAACTTCTGATGCTACCCAAATATCACCGCCATAAAGCGTTACAATTTTTTTAACGATAGATAAGCCAATTCCAGAAGATTCTGGATTGTTTTCTAGCTTTTGAAAGGTTTTAAATATCTTATCAAAATACACGGCATCAATACCTTTACCATTATCTTTTACATAAAATTTCCAAAACGCAGTAGTATTCTCCACGCCTATTTCAATTTGGCCTTTAGCATTATCGTTATATTTTATCGCATTATCTATAAGGTTTTGAAACAACTGTTGTAATCTAAATTTATCGCCTTTAACAACAGGCAATGTATTGGCTTTTGTAATAGTAATATGCTGCGGCACTAGCATTGAAGCTACAATAGTATCAACCAATTTATCGATATTTACATCGTAAAACTCTGTATTGTTTTTATTAATGGTAGAGTAGTCTAGAATACCACTTATTAGTGTATCCATTTTTTCTACGTTGGCTCTAATAAGACCTAAACTTTTAGCACCTTCGGCATCCAGTTTATCTTTATAATCCTCATGCAACCAAGCGGTTAAAGCGTCTATACTTCGCAATGGCGATTTTAAATCGTGAGACACCATATGGGCATAATCGCTTAACTCTTGATTTTGAAGCCCTAATTCTTCTACCAGTTTTTCGCGTTGTTTATTAATTTTTACGATCTCTTTGGTTTGGTTATCTATAAAATCAACAAGTTTTAAACCATCTAAATCTACCGTATCTAAACTTTTATGCTCTGGCAACTCGTAAAACTTTAGGGTTTCTATAACGCGTTTTAATTTATTAATAACCTCGGTTTGCGCTTGCGTTTCTTGCTTTAATTGCTCATTTGCAATAAATAACTCGTCCGAACTTATTGCCATAGCACGCTGTTGCATAACGTATTGCTCATCAAAATTGGTGTACGATCTATTTACGGCATCTAAAAATGCTTCTAAATCTTTAGAACCAGCCTGTTCTTCTGATAAATATTTACGTATTTGACGTTTAAGTAATGAGTTCATTATTCGCTAATTAGCGTTATAGTCATGGTTTGGTTATGCAATTGACAATTATTTTCTCCATGAAAGGGTGCAATTTCACCATAAGAATAAAAGCCACAAATTGTAGTATCGTTACCTACCACAGCAACCACTTCTTCAATTTCTTCTTCTACACGTTGGTCTAACACCAATTTTCTACCAATACAACTTACCAACAATGCTAATTGTGGTTTTTTACTTCTTAACTCTAAAGCTTGTTTAGCAGCGCGTTCTGAGGCATTTGCTATGTTATCAACATTGGTCATCATAAGCTGTACTTTAGAATGCTCTGGTATATCACCAGCTAAAATCATGGTATTATCAGCTTCATCAATATTAAGAATGGTGCGTACAAAAGATTGTTTTTCTTCTGAAGAAGTAACGTTTAAAGGATATAACAACGCCGCTGCGGGCAATTCTTTAGATTTATCACCAAGATACTTTTTATACAAGTCTAGTGCTGGTTGATTATCCAACTCAAACAACACATTGGATTTTGATTTGGTTACCACACGCTCTGGTCCAAAAGGTGTCCAGCCGCCGTGAATGGAAAATGAGGCTTCAAACGATGCGCCATAAAAACCAATAGCTATAATTTCGCCTGGTTTTGGGTTTTCGTTGTATCCTGCTAATGTTTTTTCAAAACGTGCTGCATCACCACACAACCCTCCTGTAATTAATACATTATTGGTTGTAGCGGTGTTCATGCCTTTGGTAAGTTCACTACCATTTATAAAACTACCTTCTGACAATACAAAAACGTATTTTAAACCGTCTTCTGGAAATTGTTGTAATAAATCAACACCAGTTTTATGGCTATCTAAATCAGAATGTAACACATTACTTTTTTTGATTAAAAACTCTGTTTTTTCAAATTCTATAGCAGTAATCGTTATACTATCATCATCAACCGTATTAGAGGTAATATCGCCACTTGTAGAACCAAATACTAGTTCGCCATCAGGAAATAGCGTTTTAACTTCTTTAAATATCGTGTCATCTTCAAGCATATACCTGTTTCCTAAAACCAAAACCAATGGTTTTACCAAGGTTTGTTTTGGCGATAAATAGGTCCAGTTGGTTGTGCTATGTTTTTTTAATTGTACTGTTTTCATACCTTATTTTTTTAAAGTGAAAAAGAATGTGGTACCAATATTTGGCTTACTCTCTAACCAAATTTGACCTTGATGTAAATCCACAATTTTCTTCACTATTGAAAGTCCGATACCTGTAGAATCTTTGCTTTTATTTAGTGCATGAAATATTTTGAAGATTTTTTCATGAAACTTTTCTTCAATACCAATACCGTTATCTTTAATTGAGAACTCATAGTGCGTACCGTTATCTTTTACATTTATTTCAACTAAACCAGCGTCTTTATCAATAAATTTAATGGCGTTACTTATTAAATTTTGAAATAACTGTTGTAGTTTAACCTTTTCTCCCTCAATTTTGGGTAAGGGTTGTAAAACATTTATTGAAACATGGTCTGGTACAAACAAAATAGTTTTCAAATCTGAAACCAATGCATCTAAATCAATCGTTTCTTTTTCTAAAGTTTCAACACCAACGCTAGAATACATGAGCACATCAGAAATTAACTGTTCCATTTTTTCTAATGTAGTTTCAATAAGACTAAAATTATGAAGACTTACCGCATCAAGCTTATCCTTATTATCTTCTTTAATCCAATTAACTAAAGCATCTATACTGCGCAATGGCGATTTTAAATCGTGTGATACTATATGTGCATATTCTTGAAGCTCGTTATTACTTTTTTCTAACTTCTCCAACAGTCGTTCTTTCTGCAATTGCAAACTGTTTAATTCTGTAATATCTCTAACAATGCCTTGAGCTGCTATAGGTGAGCCATTGTCGTAAATAATACTAGCATTAACATGCACTAATTTTTCGTTTTTTTGTTTGGTAATTATCCTAAAATTAGAGTCTGTTACTGTACCCTCTGCAATTAAATTCTTAAAGGTTTCAGAAACTAATTTTAAATCGGTAGGATGCACCATATCCATTAAATTAGCGTTTTCTTTTTTATCTTCAAACTCTAACAAATCTACCGCTGGATCATTCATTTTAAGAATATTACCCCACAAATCCATAATCACATAGGCATCTACTATATTTTCAAAAACACCTTGTAATTGCGAATCTGTTTTGTTGAGTAGTGCCTCTAATTCGGCATACGATATTTCTAATTTTTGCTTTGCTTCGTATAATTCTGCTGCCTTATTTTCAAGAATTTTTTCCGCCTGTTTCCTAGCAGCTTTTTCTCGTGCTAGCGCACGTTGTAGCATGTCAATTTTGTCTTGACTCATTAATTTTTATTAATCAAAAACTTAACTTCTGTACCATCTTCATTTAGTTTTTCTAAAACTATAGATGCTTTAGCGTTAAAGTGTTCAAATGTTTTATTCATTAAACCCAAGCCAAAATGATGCATTGCTCTACTAGATTTGTAAATCATTACCAGAGTATTTTGTGTTTTTTCAACCACCTCAAATGTTGGTAACTCTGCATCTGGATATATTTTTCTTACTTCAACGTGTATATGGTTTTCAATAGAAGATAACATCTCAATAGGGTCTTTATAAGTAGCTAAAAGCCCTGGATAACTTTCCTCTATAACTCCAAAAAAATGCTCTGCATACACCAATAACAAATCATCTATAGAAATACTAGTATGCGCACTTAAATGCTGCAGCAACTGTAGCATTTCAGAAAAACTATAAGTACCAACAGACGTGTACACACCACCAGATTCTAAATTAGATTGTGTTATGATTTTATCTAGAACTTCCAATCCAAATTTATCTTCAACCAAGTCCAAAAATTCAGTAAATACTATCCCTTTCATTTTAAATTTGTTTTAACTCATTGATACTCCAGTATGCTAAAAGTGTTTCTATTTTAGAAACATAATCTTCGTATTTCAAAGGTTTTAAAACGTATCCTGCTATACCTATTTTATAACACTCTAATAAGTCTTTTTGATTATTAGATGTTGTTAAGATTATGGTTGGAATGTATTTTAAAACATCATCGTTCTTCAAAATATTTAAAAACTCAATGCCGTTTAATTTTGGCATATTCAAATCTAACAAAATAATGTCAGGTAATTCGCCTTTTTCTTGTAAAATTTTAAGTGCGTCTTCACCGTTATTAGCTTCAATAATAGTGTGAGGTAATTGAAGCTTAGAAATTGTCCTGTTTAATTTCATGACTTCTATCATATCATCTTCAATAAGTAATACGCTTAGGTTTTTCATTTGTCTCTCTGTCTTTAAGGTGGTTAAATTAAATAGAATGCATTTAAACTAAAGTGTAATTCGTCTATTTGGATTTTAATGTAGTTGAATAACGGATAAGTGTCGACGAATGGTTTTCAAACTTAGTTACTATTATAATTGTATTGTTATAGAACGCTTTAAAAATTAAACCTTTGTAATAGCAATGGATAAGTAGCATACGCAAAACAATTGATTACACTAATTATTCTAATAAATGCTCGATATGTTCTAATTTCAAAATGCCTTAAATGGTACTTTTACTAAATATAGTTACAACACTTAATAAATTTTAATTTCTATGAAGAATACGTTTAGGCAATATTACATTGTCACATTATTATTACTTACATTTCCATTTTTTGGTACGCTAACTGCTCAAAATACATCAGCAAATACTTCTAATACTATAGAGAAGAAAATTGATAGTATTCTATCATTATTAACCTTAGAAGAAAAAGTAGCCATGTGTCATGCGCAATCAAAGTTTAGCACTAAGGGCGTTGAACGACTTGGTATTCCAGAATTATGGATGAGTGATGGCCCACACGGAGTTAGGGCAGAAATAAGTTGGGATTCTTGGGATTATGCAGGGTGGACCAATGATTCTATAACTGCATTTCCTGCACTTACCTGTTTAGCAGCTAGTTTTAATCCAGATTTATCGGCTAAGTTTGGTAAGAGTATTGGCGAAGAGGCTCTTTATAGAGAGAAAGACGTGCTTTTAGGACCAGGAGTAAATATTTATAGAACACCACTTAATGGTAGAAATTTTGAATATTTAGGTGAAGATCCTTTTTTGGCTTCAAAAATGGTGGTGCCTTATATTAAAGGCGTTCAAAAAAATAATGTGGCAGCTTGTGTAAAACATTTTGCCTTAAACAATCAAGAACATTGGAGAAGCACAATTAATGTTGAAGCTAGCGATAGAGCTTTACACGAAATTTATTTACCTGCTTTTAAAGCCGCAGTGCAAGACGCTGGTGTTTGGGCTGTAATGGGGGCGTATAATAAGTTTAGAGGACAATATACAACGCATCATGAATTACTTACCAAAACCATTTTAAAAGGCGATTGGGCGTATGATGGTGTCGTAATTAGCGATTGGAGTTCTACGCATGATACTATGGAAGCTGCCTTGAATGGTTTAGATTTAGAAATGGGTACAGGAACAGATGGCTTAGGTACTACTACTGCAAACCATTACGATTATTATTATTTAGCATCTCCGTTTTTAAAAGCACTAAAAAATGGTGACATTAACGCGTCTGTTGTAGACGATAAAGTAAAGCGTATTTTAAGATTAATGTTACGTACTACACTAAAATCTAATAGAGGTTTTGGGAACATAAACACAAAAGCACACCATAACGTTGCAAGACGTGTAGCGCAAGAAGGTATCGTTTTATTAAAAAACGAAAATAACTTTTTTCCTATTGAAGATAAAGAAGGGCTTACCATTGCAGTAATTGGTGAAAATGCTACCCGCTCTATGACTGCTGGTGGTGGCTCATCAGAATTAAAACCGCAATTTGAGATTTCTCCACTTGAAGGGATGAAACAACGCTATAAAAACGCTAAAATTATTCATGCTATGGGTTACCATACAGGACCGTCGGTGTACGATAATATTATTCCTTCAACACTAAACCAAGATTCGTTAAGGCTACAAGCCATTGAAACTGCTAAAAAAGCAGATATCGTTTTATATGTTGGTGGTTTAAATAAAAGTCACTTACAGGATTGCGAAGGAGACGACAGACAATCTTATGAATTACCGTATAATCAAGAAGCATTTATTAGTGAATTAAAAGCAGTAAACCCTAATTTAGGTATGTTACTTGTAACTGGTAATGCAGTTGCAACACCATGGTTACCTAAAGTAGATGGTTTAATTCAAACTTGGTATTTAGGCAGTATGGCGGGTCATGCAATTGCTGATGTAGTGAGTGGTGATGTAAACCCTTCTGGTAAACTGCCATTTTCGTTTGCTAAAAAGTTAGAAGATAATGGTGCACATTTTTATGGTGAATCGTCTTATCCAGGAGATGGAACAGACCAGCATTATAAAGAAGATATTTTAGTGGGTTACCGATGGTTTGATACCAAAAAGATAACACCTAGATATGCTTTTGGTTATGGCTTATCGTATACTAACTTCAGTTTATCTGATATTACAACACGCTCTAATAAATTAAAACGCGATGGTTCTATTACAGTTTCATGCAAAGTAACTAATAATGGAAGTATAGATGGTGCTGAAGTTGTACAGGTGTATGTTGGTAAGAAAAAATCTAAAGTAAAACGAGCCTTAAAAGAACTAAAAGGTTTTAACAAAGTACATGTTACATCTGGAGCTTCTAAAACTGTTAGTATTGATATTCCCGTAAGCACATTAGCGTTTTATAATGAAGACACATCGGATTGGGAAATAGAAAAAGGAGATTATATCATATACGTAGGTAATGCTTCAAATAACATTTCTAAACAAATTAAAATAAGCGTTAAATAGAAGGTAATTAAAGTAACAATTCTATTTATCATCATACCAAAAAAGCTCATTATAACTATAATGAGCTTTTTTTTGATATATGGTTTTGTGTATTCTAAATCTATTTCATTACATAAGATACAGGCGCTAAATTAAGTTTATAGCCGAGAACTACTCATTGTTATATATCTTAAATACTTTCTAATTAACAAAACGAATCGCCCTATTCACACTCTAACCATACTCTCATTTAAAATAATTTGTAATAACTAAATAAAAACAGTTTAGACCTAAATATAGACATAAAAAAACCTGTGCTTAATTGCACAGGTTTTATTTATCTATTATGTAATTAACTAATTAGTACATCAATAGTTAATTATTGCATTCCTTCTAATAAGCCTGCGTGCGCTCTTTTAGGTGAAAAATCTTCGTTATAGAATAATCCCCAATCTGGTTGACCCCAGAAATCTGGCAACCAAGATTCACTATCGCGCATACCCCAAAGTGTTAAAGCAAATTTATTGGCATCTGGTATAGCATTATATATTTCGGCAACCTCTCTAGCCTTATTTTGTTGCGCTATGGCTCTTTGATCGGTTAAAAACGTAATATCGTTATTCGGGTTAACTCTTATATCTAATTCTGCAAAATGCATTTTTAGACCTCTTGATACAGTGCCATCAACAACACTTTGTATTTGCGCACGCCTTGGAAAATTAAATGATATATGCATTTGTGCACCAACACCGTCTATTAAATTTTTAGACATTAAATCGTCTACAATGGCAAACATTGCTGCTTGCTTACCGGTATCAAATGTTACATTGTAATCGTTGTAAAACAAAAGCGCATTAGGATCTGCATCTCTAGCATATTGGTAACATTTTGCTATATAATCCTCTCCCATACGCATTCTAAAAATAGAGTTTCTAAGCACATTAGTATTGTCTTCTATAGCTTCGTTTACAACATCCCAAGATCTTACCTTACCCGCATAGCGTTGCATTACTGCAGTAATATAATCTTTAACTAAAGTTTCAAACGCTTCATTTGTACCAGAGAAACTATTCATCCAACTTGGAATGGAATTGTGCCATACTAGTGTGTGACCGTGCACATCCATATTATTTGCTTGCGCATAATCAACAATAGCATCTGCGGCCGTAAAATCAAAACTACCTTCGGTTTTGTAAATCTGATCCATTTTCATTTCAAACTCCGCAGTAATACTATTAAATTCACGCGTTAGTACCACATTATGATTGCCTGTTAATCTATTTGATTTCACAGCCATACCCATAGAAAACATGCTAGCTACATCTTTTAGAGCTTCTGATTGGTTATCAACACCAGCAATAGTAACTTGCTTACTGTCTGAAACATCACCATTGGGGCCTTCTACAGTTAACGTTACTGTATAATCTCCAGATTCTTGATAAATGTGTGTTACAGTTCCTGAGCCATCAGGAACTCTTTCGCCATTTGCAGTAAACTGCCAATAACTATTTAAACCACGTACGCCACTAGATATATTATCAACTGTGATTTCAAATGGATTAGATTGTGATACCTCTAAAGTAAAATTAACTACAATTGGTATCATTTCTTCTTCTATAGCCATGTCATCACTACCACCACATGATACTATGGTACTAAATGCTATAACTGAGAGTATTTTTAAATATTTAACAAGTGTTTTCATTTTCAATTTCAATTTTCTTTAACAATTCTAATAACTAATTTAATGTTTTAAATTTTATAACAACAGTTACGTATAAACCAAACATTACTATAAAAAGAAAGACCTTTAATAAAAGCCTAATGCAATTAGGCTTTTATTAAAATGATCCTCCTTAATATTAACTTAAATTTCTGTAAAGTATTTTACAGTTTGATATAAAATAACGTATTACGGTTTGATAATATCGTCCATATAAAAAGTACCTGTAGCGTCTGATGGTCCGTTTACAATAAATACAATTTGTGTGTATGCACCTATTTCATCAGGAGTCATTGCCTGAAAGTTTGTAGGATCGCCAGGTTCAAAAGCTCTAATAGCGTTAGCATAATTAAACGTTAATTCTTCCCATCCAGATCCTGTATGATTTGCTGTTACCTGGGCAGACCTTGCACCTGCTGGTGATACTTTTAAATCAACCGCAAGTGGCACAGGCACTTCAGAATACAACTTAATTGTAATTACTTTTTCATCGGTAGTTAAGTCTAATAATGGAATATTAAAACCTGATCCTTGAAACATTCCAGGGCCTCTTACTATTTCTAAAACTTTAGCAGAGGTATTTATACCACCAGGAAATGGATTATCTATTATTTGAATTGGCGCTCCAAAATCAAAAGAACCATCTAAAGGATCATTTTCAAAATTGAATTCGTAAGATGGTCCAACAGGAACTTCTCCTAACTCTTGAATAATATCGTCTATATAGAACGTGCCTTGAGTACTTCCAGGGCCATCAATAAACATTACCATTTCTGCATATTGACCAACGGCAGTAATAGGTTGAGAGTTTTCAGGATCGTTAGGAATAAATACTTTTACCGCACCGAAAAAATCAAATTCTAGAGTTTCCCATCCAGAACCTGTGTGGTTTGCAACAACTTCTACACCTCTTTCTCCATTAACACCACTTACAAATTGCAGTGTTACAGGAAGTGTATTACCTGTATCATTCCAAACCTTTACAGACACTGATTTTTTGTCGCTACCAAAATCAATAGGCGTTGGTAAATCATAAGCAAAGCCTTCAAACGCAGTTCCTGCATTGGTTATCGCAGCAACAATACTTTCAACATCATTAGTTCCTGAAAGATCAGGGTTTGTTACTAATTCTGAAGAAAGACCATTAAAATCATTAAACTCATAATCCGTAAGCGGATCATCAAAAGTTAAACGTAGATCTAAAGGTTCTACAGGAATTGAAATACCCTGTACAATTTCGTTAGACTTTCCGTTGTCTGGGTTACTAGCTATAATATTGATTAAAAAATCGCCACCATCAACATAAGTATGTCTAATACTATCGCCAGCGTTTATAATTTCGGTAGTACCATCACCAAAATCAATTTCAAAACGTGTGGCATTATCAGCTACAGGTGTTAATTCTATTTCTCTTGCAGTTTCAGAAATTAACAGACCGCTTTCTACATTTAATATGGCTGTACGTTCTACAAAAATGGTTTCTGTGGTTTCTGTAGTTTTATCGTTTGGTGAAATAGCAATAATTCGTATTGTATATTCACCTTCAGGGTACACATTAGTAGCCATAAGATTTCTACCAATTAAGGCTTCATTATTATCTGGATCTCCAAATAATATTCTAAAGGATGACACACCTTTAGCAACTGGTGCTACTGTAACAAGGCCAGAGTTATCTTGCGCCACAGTAACAACGGTTTCTACCTCTGTTGGTGCTTCGTCAGCAAATAGAACGTAATTAAAATCGTTCTCCTCCTCACACGATGTAATCGCCATAACAAAGGCGAAAGCAGTTAAAAGTTTTAAAAAATTTTTCATTATTAGAATAGTTTAGGTTTTAATTGTATTATTAATTATCATATAATTTTTATTTTAAAAATTACGTTGTTTAAATAGTATTCATTTTTATAAATTGTATAAAATCATTATTCTTAACCGATATAATGTAGGTCTCATTTTTGATTTTAATCTCAGCCATATCCTTTACATCTCCATCTGTAAAAAATCCACTTTCTCTTGATGGTATAGCACTAAAGTTACCTTTGCCATTTCCTTTAAGAAAAAGGCCATGGCCAGCATCTGCTCTAGGTGTTTCAACTTCAGAGGCATATAAATTACCAGCAGCTATAATATCTAAATTTCCATCGTTATCATAATCTTTAACCAATATTTGATTTATTGGGTTTAATTGTGCCATGTTGGGAAGCTTATGTTTTTTAAAGGTATTTCCCGTATTTTCTAAATACACACTTGCAAACGATTTTACTTGATAATGAATACCGCTTTTAAGCTTATTTGAGTCATAAACATCACTTAGTGTTGCGGTAGAAAATTTATCATAATTTTCAAATTTCTCTTTTATATTTGGCATCTGTTGAGAGGAGCACTCTCTTCCTCGAACAGGATATTTTTTTCCATCGTTGTAATAACTTAAAACAATGTCGTTAATTTTATTACCATCAAAATCGTTTAAATACACATCAAAAGTTTCATCGCCATTGGCTTTATACTTATAGTTTAGTCCTAAATTGCCACATATTAAATCTTGATTGCCATCACCATCAAAATCACCATGCGATAAACTAAACCACCAACCAACAGTATCTTCTAATCCTAAAGAATTGGTAACGTCTATAAAATTGCCTTTGTTATTTTTAAACACTTTAATAGGCATCCACTCTCCTGCAACAAAAAGATCTTTCCATCCATCGTTATCGTAGTCTAACCATAATGCTGTAGTTACAAGTCCTATTTTCAAAAAATGATCTGACTCAGTATTATTAATTTTGAATTTAGGAGCGCCTTTTCTGCCTATATTTTCTAGCAAAAAGCTATTAGCGGGATAAGGATAATTGGCAGGTAATAATCTACCACCCACAAAAAGGTCTAGATCCCCATCTTTATCGTAATCTTCAGCAACAACTCTACTACCGCTAGATAACATTTTAGGTAAAGCAAATTTACTTTTTACAAAATTGCCATTTCCACGATTTACGTATAGACGATCTTGAAGCATATCAGAATCGTACTTAAACTCGTTACCGCCACTTACAATGTATAAATCGTTATCACCATCGTTATCAGCATCAAAAATTAGTGCGCCAATATCTTCATGAAATCTATCTTCAATAAGAATTTTTATTTTTTGTTGCTCAAACGAGCCATCTTTCAACTGGAAAAACATACCCGCTGGATATTTTGATGCAGCACCAACATAAAAATCATCTAAACCATCTCCATTTAAATCACCAACTGCAATTCCTGGTCCAAACTGTGAGGTTTTGTGCGGTAATAATATTTCGTATTTAAAATCGTCGTAAATGTTTTCTTTGTGCTTGTATACTGCAAGCGTATCGGTAAAACTATTAAACAGTGTGTTATTAGCAACTAGTGTTTCTGTTTGTTTTGAAGCATCTTTATAGTTTACTTCAATATTCTGATTGGCGCTAACATCGTTAAGTATTTGAACTTTACCATCAGGCCATGTTACTTTAACTTGTTCTACATTTTTAATTTTACCTAAACCAAAATGTAGTCGAGGTGCCACGGAAGACTGAAATCCTCTACTTAACGTTAATTCTTGTTTTTGCTTAAGCGTATCTTGTTTTAATTCTACTTTAGCTCCCAATCCAAATGTATTTTTAGAATGACCAGAAAAGTTAAACGTTATATAGTTATTAGTCTCAGCACTTTTGTTTTCAAAAACAGCAACTTCATCATCTATGTTATTCGTTATAATTTCTAAATCGCCATCGTTATCTAAATCTACATAAACTGCGCCGTTAGAGAACCCTTCATATTCTAATCCCCAATATGAATTTGCTTTTTCGAATGTTAAATCTTTGTTGTTTCTAAAGACATAATTATCGATTTTTTCAGAAGGAATATTCAAACTCTTAGTTAATAGGCTGTCTTTTTGTTTTTTTTCGCCTTTAAGTTTTTTAAAGTAATCTTTATTATTAATTTCTCTTCTTGTACCGTTTGATATAAAAATATCTTTCCATCCATCATTATCTAAATCTGCAAATAAAGGTGCCCAACTCCAATCTGTTGAAGATAATCCTGCTAGCCGAGATACATCACCATATTTTGGTAGATTATCGCCATGAGTACCCAAACCAAGTTGCAACGTGTTTTGCATAAATTGGTACTGAAAGCCAACTTTTTCTATGTTATCAAACATTAACGGATTCATACTCGCCATATTTGCTTTAGAGCGCCTATTAGATGCTGCATCCATATCCATTTGTAAAATATCTAAAATGCCATCGTTATTAAAATCTGCAATATCTACACCCATGCCATAAAATGATGTATGGTTTGTGGTTTGCTTAATTTCATCTGAAAAAGAACCATCCTTATTATTAATATACATACAATCTGGACTTCCAAAATCGTTTGACACATAAATATCTGACCACCCATCGTTATTTAAATCTGATACGGTTACACTAAGTGATAAACTGTAACGCTTAACATTAGCATCTTGAGTTACCTTAGTAAAAAATTTGCCATCATTTCGATATAAATTATCTGTTTCAACATCGGTTACGTAATCCATTCGCATCTTATAATTATAACTATTGTACGCAAAAGGTGTTATTGGGTAATTGGCAACAAATACATCTAAATCTCCGTCGTTATCATAATCAAAGAAAGATGCGTCTACGCTATTACCAATATCTGCAAGTCCATATGTTTTGGCTTGTTCTGTAAATGTATTATCACCGTTATTGATAAACAATTGATTTTCTTTTACACCTGATTGTCCACTTACTAAGCAATATATGTCTAAATAGCCATCGTTATTTACATCGGCCATTGTGGTTCCTGTATACCATCTTTTATCTCCAGCTATACCAGCAGATTGAGTGATATCCTCGAATTTTAAGTTGCCTTTGTTGAGGTATAGTTTATTTTCTACCATATTACCTGTAAAGAACACATCTGTGAGACCATCATTATTTATATCTCCAGCAGAAACACCACCACCCATATATAAGTATGGATATGTAAAGTAATTTAATGTATCGCTTTCTGTAAGTACGTTTGCAAAACTAATATTTGTGGAATCACTACTTAGCTTGCTAAAAATAACATTATTATGTGCAGTTTTATATTGTGCATTTGGTTTTACATCATCTTTACAAGACGATATAAACACAAACAATACAGCACATGATATTGTTAAAAATCTCTTCATTCGGTAAATACAGGTTTGAAAATTGTAAAAGTAAGGAGTATATGAAACCACTCATCACTCCTTACTAACTATTTACAAAAAACTAAAAATTCACTATTAATATACTTTAAGAACTCTAGTAACCAGGGTTTTGATCTTCTGGTCCAATAGCGTCATTAGTATCAATTTCTAATTGAGGTATTGGCATAAGCCTGTGAACATTTGGATTATAACCTCTGGATTGACCTGCATTATTTGTTGTAATCTCTTGAGCATCTAAATTCCACCTTACAAGGTCATCAAACCTAACTTGTTCTCCACACAACTCAATCATACGTTCGTGTACAATGGCATTAAACACGCCAGATGGCGTATCAACAGGAAAACCAGCTGCATCCATTTCAGGAGTGCCATAAAGTGGCATTTCAACACGCTCACGAATTTGATTTAGGAAATCTATAGCTCCTGGATCGTTATTTAATCTATGTTCAACTTCTGCTTGCATTAACACTACATCAGCATAACGTAATACCCTTGCATTTGTTGATCCATTTTGAACAATCTGAGCATTATCATAAAGTTGCGAAAATTTAAACCATCTTATATTACCTTGGTTCCACTCCATATCCATATTGGGTCCAAAAGGCACACCATTTTGAAGAATGTGTAGATTTAAACGTGGATCATCATCTTCATATTCTGCTAATAATTTATTTGATGGGTTTAAGTTACCCCAAGCTGTATATTCTTGAGCATGCCAAGTAACTTCAGAAACACCAATACCTGTTTGAGACCATAAATCTTGCTCAGTAGCATCACCATTAAATGACACTTCAAACATAGATTCATCATTGTATTCTCCAGAATCATTGAAGTTATCTGTATAATCTTCTAATGGTAATAATGAGTAGTCTGTAATTTGCGCAAAGGTTGTTTGAGCTTCTTCGTACATTTCTCTATGTAAATATACTTTACCTAATAGCCCAAGCGCAGCACCTCTAGTAGCTCTACCATTTTCAGTAGCACCTTTTTCATATAATAAGTCTGCCGCTAAATTTAAATCATCAATAATAACATCGTATACCTCATCTACAGTACTTCTAGGCTGTGGCGTAATTGTAGCTTCAGATTGTAATAATAACGGTACACCTCCATAGCGCTTTACTAAAAAGTAATAGTACAACCCTCTTAAAAAACGAGCTTGCCCTAATGCATCATCAATATCAGCTTCTGTAAAATCAGATGTAGCTAGTCTACCTCGCATTGTAGCTTCTCCTTCTAGAACAAAATTACAAGCACCTATACCATTAAAACAGTTGTTCCAATATTGGGTGGTTTGAGGTAAAGAAGGTGTTAATGCAAAGTTGAATGATGTTACAAAGTTAGGATCTCCACCAGACTCAGATTCATCAGAAAACGTATCTGGTAAAATATAACCGTAACGTTGGTATAAACCAGCATTTTGTAATTGTGCATAAGCAGCATTTGCAGCTGCTTCAATTTGCGCTAGCGATTCAAAAAAGCTATCAGCAGAGAGTTCGTTTGAGTTTTTCACTGCAACATCATCGTTACATGATAACGCAAAAAATGCAGTTATCAGAAAAACAAATTTGCTAAATTTTACTGTTTTTTTCATAATCATATATTTTTTTTAAAATTCTAATTGTATTCCCAATATGTATGTTTGAGGTCTTGGTGCTTCCCCACGATCAATACTGGTTCCTTGTAACAATCCATTAGCACCATAAAAAGGCGCTATTTCTGGGTCTAAACCTTCATATCTTGTTAAAGTTACTAAATTTTGCCCTTGTAAATAAATTCTAGCTTTAGATAAGAACCCTTTAAAGGTATTATTCAATAGGTCACCAGGAAGGTTATACCCTAATGTTAAGTTACGTAATCTTGCATAAGATGCATCTTGGATATAACGTGTAGATATAAAGTTATTTGGGTTATTACCTTCAAATCTAAATCTTGGGATATCAGTAATATCACCAGGATTTTGCCAACGTCTTAATACATCAACACTATGATTGGTTACATTCTCTTGCCCTTGTAAAAACCATATGTTAGCATTAAGTGCATCAACACCATAAACACCAGTTATTAAAGCACTTACATCAAAGCCTTTATAATCTGCTTTTAAATTTACAGCAAACGTAAAATCTGGGTTAGGGTCACCAATTACTGATCTATCATTTTCATCAATATCACCATCACCGTTAATGTCTCTATACCTCACATCTCCAGGTCTAGGCAAAAATACTTGTCCTGAAGTAGGGTCTAGGTTATCTGCCCCCAAATGGTCTATAATTTCTTGTTCATCAGAATAAACACCTTCAAATTGTAAACCATAGAAGTGAAATATTGGTTCACCAGGAGCTAATCTGCTTAACTGTTCTGAGAATGGTGGATTAAAAGATGCTTGTCTTAATTGCTGTGTAACAGACCCTAAGGTAATCACATTACTTTCTGATCTAGACACGTTACCCCAAAAACTCCATTTAAAATCACCTTCATAATCGTTGTAACCTAAAGTAAGTTCTAATCCTTCTACCTCTACATCACCAACGTTTTTAGGTAAAACTACACCACTTTGAGAATCTCCAGGAATACCTGCAGAGGGTCTTTGAGCTTCTCCAACAATTAAACCATCACTTCTATTATTAAAATAATCTGCAGCAAATGTTACCTTATTATTCCATAACCCTAAGTCGAATCCGTAGTTTTGATTTATTCCTTGTTCCCAAACCAAATCGCGATTATTTGCACCTGTAACAGTAAAACCAGGTTGCGTTCCACCATCTACAGGGAAATTAAATCCTGAAGCAACAGATGGATCGAATTGATTTACACGACTACCAGAATTAGGCAACCTATTGTTACCTGTTACACCATAACTTGCCTTTAATTTTAAGTTATTAATTATAGAATTTTCAAGAAATTTTTCTTTAGAAACAATCCACCCAACAGAAGCACCAGGGAAATATCCTACTGCATTTTCAGGAGCGAAGAATGAAGATTTATCTCTACGAATAGAAGCTTGTAAAAGGTACTTACCGTCATAATTATAACTAAAACGTCCTAAATACGATAGTAGTTTAATAGGTATGGTAAAACTATTAGAAAACCCATTTGTTACCTCTGGAATCTCAGAGGTTACTTCATTATTTAAATCTCCTGTTAAAACTTCTGTTTTATCATTTTGATTTTCAGCAACAAGCGTTACGTTAATGTTATGATTACCAAATGATTTGTTGTAGTTTAACGTGTTGGTTAATATTGTAGATATTGTATTAGCTCTTCGTTTAGAAATTACAGTGTTTAACTGTCCAAACTGACCTGAAGTGGTAAACGCTCTACTAATATTATCCTGAAAATTATACTGCGCATTTAATCCAAACTGAGATCTAAATGTTAAGCCTTCTGCTAGTTTAAATTCAGCATATAAACTTCCTATTAAAGATGTTATCCTGTTTAAATTATCTTCAGTTTCTTGAACTCTAACTTGGTTTCTAGAATTGTTTACATCGCCTTGATTTGGTCCAGCAAAACTACCATCAGGGTTTCTAACTGGAATGTAAGGTGCAGCAGCTATAATATTATATAGCGGTACACGACCACCACTAGTTTGTGGTGCTATAGTCTCAGTATAACCATAAGCAAATGTTTCACCTATTTTAAATCTATCACTAATTACAGCTTCACTATTTGCGTTAAAAGTGTAACGTTTAAAATTAGTATCAATATAAATACCATCTTGATCAAATGCTGAAAATGAAAAGTTATATTTTGCCTTTTCAGTACCTCCATTTGCTCCAAAGTTATAATTGGTTAATAGGGCAGTTCTAAATAATGCCTCTTGCCAATCGTTTTCAATACCATTACCATCAAACTCAGGATTATTGTTTATAACACTTACTAAAGTACCACCTTCATCTTGGGCATTTATTTCCTTGATATATTGCACATATTGTTCTGTGTTCAATAAATCATACCTTTGATTGGATTGCTGAAAACCACTATAAGTACTAAAAGTAAAAGATGTTCTACCTACAACACCTTGTTTGGTGGTAACAATTATTACACCATTAGATCCTCTAGAACCATAAATAGCAGCTGCAGCTGCATCTTTTAAAACATCAATTTTCTCAATACTATTTGGATCAATGTTATTGATACTATTGGTAAAAACACCATCTACAACATATAGAGGATCTCCATCGCCAAACGTATTTAGTCCTCGGATACTAACCAAGGTTCTTGAACCAGGAGCACCACCAGCAGAAATACTTACACCTGCGGCTCTACCCTGTAAACTTTGAGATATATCAGCTACAGGTATTTCACTTAATTCTTCTGACTTTACAGATGATATTGAAGTTGTAAGCGTAGAACGTTGTTGAGACCCATAACCAATAACCACAACTTCATCCAAAGACTGAACGTCTTCGTCTAGTGCTACGTTAATTACTGTTTTCCCATTAACTTTGATTTCTTGAGTAACATATCCAAGAAAGCCTACTGTAATAGTAGCATTTTTTGATGTTAGATTAAGTGAATAATTACCATCAAAATCTGTAGTTGTACCATTACTTGTGCCCTTTTCTATTACGCTAGCTCCAGGCAAAGGAACAGATCCATCCGTGACCACACCGGTAACTGTTTGTGCAATCAAAAAATTTGTAAACACTAAAACGACTATTAAAAGTAGTTTTTTTGAGTAATTCATTGTCATAATTTAGTTTAATTTAGTTAGTCCTAATTTACTGGTTTGATACCAATAAAGATAACACTCGGATTATCAAATTTAATTTTTATCTTAATTTTTAATTAAAACAATTAAAGCAACATTTGGTATTTTTTATGCAATACCACGCTTTTAGTAGCTTTAAAGCTTATTCTTTATCGCTTATACACTTTTACCCAATCTATTTGCATGCTAGAGGCATTTATAAAAGTATTTGAATTGACACCTTCAAAAAAACCACCTCCTACAGCAAGATTCAATACAATTTGCTGTTTTTTTCCAAACAACTCTGCTACGAAATTTTTAGAATCTGCATTATAGGTATGTAAAAGTTGTCCGTCAAATAATATCTCTAAACTATTCGCTTTCCATATAAGTTCATACACATGGAAGTTTGATGTTAGGTTAACTCCTAATTCATGAGATTTTGATGTATCTTCATTCTTAGTTAAAGGCATATTAGCCTCTGTTCCGTAAAATATATTTGATTGAAACTTGGTAACTTGGTTACCTCTAGCTTCTAATATATCTATTTCTCCTTTTGTAGGCCAAGGATCGGCATAGATCCAAAAAGCTGGCCACATACCATTACCATTAGGTAATTTTATTCGAGACATTATCCTGTACTCGCGTTCACCTTCAGCATCTGATGGTCCAAATTGCGTTTTAGATTCTATTCTTCCCGAAATATATTCAAAATTTTTAGGGGTTGCATCAAATGGACTTGTTGCACCACTTACCGATGCTTTTTGTGCGTTTATGGTTAGTAGGCCATCTTGCAAACTAAGCTGACCGCTTCTATATAATTGAATTTCATTATTAAAAGCGCCACCAGACCAGATATTCCATTGGTCTAAATTTGTGTCAAAATTTTCTTCAAATAGCAAATTCCATTCTGCAGCATTCATATCACCGCCATCATTTGGAGTATCAGGCGTATCATCTGGTGCTTCTTGTTCAACTTTAACAACTTCATTATTATCGCTAGAATTAGAACACGCATAAAAGCATAAGATAATAACAATACCTACCAATACCATTAATTTTATTGTACTTCTATTCATAACAATCTAAATTTGTAATTAAAAATAAATAGTCCTTTAATTGCCTCTATTATTCAAGTATTACTTTTCCTTTTAAAACACTCGTGGTATGTGTATCGGCAACACCACTAAAACCTGGTTGCTTACCACCAATACAAATTTCTAGAGTTCCAGCTTTTGTTTTAGAAGTGCCATCATTTGCAATTACCGCATATTGTTTTGGCGTAATCGTAAAGCTTACTGCTTTAGTTTCGTTTGGTTTTAAATTAATACGCTGAAACCCTACTAATGCTCTAGTTGGACTTGTTTCACCAACCTGCTGAGATATGTACAATTGTACCACTTCATCGCCTGCCATTTTACCAGAGTTAGTTACATCAACCTTTACATTGATATCGTCATTTAAATTTGAACGCTGTGGCACATTAATATTTGAATATGAAAAGTTGGTATAACTCAAACCATGACCAAAAGGGAATAATGGATTGCCTTTAAAGTACCTATAAGTTCTATTTTCCATGTTGTAATTTTTAAAATCTGGCAAGTCGTTTACCGATTTGTAAAATGTAACTGGCAATCTTCCTGCTGGATTATAATCACCAAACAACACATCTGCTATTGCATTACCGCCAAATTCTCCAGGATACCATGCTTCCAAAATTGCAGGCACATTATCTGCAGCCCAATTTACTGCCAATGCACTACCATTCATTAAAACTAAAACGGTTGGTTTTCCTAAAGCTTGTATTTTTTTCATCAGCTCTATTTGCGTTTTAGGTAATGTAATTTCAGAACGATCACCTTTATCAAAACCTTCAAGTAATACTGGCATTTCTTCTCCTTCAATTGACGGAGACAATCCTAAACACAATACAACAACCTCAGATTTTTTTGCAGCTTCTAATGCAGGAGTTATCAAATCTGCATCTGTTTTAGCCCATACTAATTGTGCTTGTGGATCTGCATGATAATTATAATATTCTATTTTTATAGTGTTTGATTCGCCTTCCTTTAATTTCACATCAAAATAGCGTGTTTTAGGCTCATGATCATCACTAAATTTAAAGCGTAATTCCTCGTTAAAATATAATTTACCGCCACTACTAGCTCTTAAACCAATACGGTATGTACCTGATGCTTTTGGCACTAAAGTTCCAGTCCATTTTACCGAAAATACATCCTTTTTAAGATCATTTAAAGGTAAATTAGATACCCAATTAAAATCTACTGTTTTATCGTTTCTAGTAAATTCTGGCTCACCTTTCCAATCTATAGTTTTAAAATATTCGCCTTTTAAGCCAGTATCATCTCCGTTTTTAAGCACATCTTCTGGAATAGGATTTAATGCAGGCCAACCCACAGCAATATCACTTCCTAAAGCGTAATGTACTTTTGCATTAGGCAGTTTATTTTGAATTGCTAATAAAGGTGTAAAATGATTTTTTGGTGTACCATGATAATTACCTAACAATACTTGTTTAGAATTTGCATTAGGACCAATAACAGCAATAGACTTGATATTTTTATCTAACGGTAATACATTATTCTCATTTTTTAATAAAACCATTGATTCTCTTGAGATTCTTTCAGACAAATCGTAATGTGGTTTACTTGCTACTACATCATACGGTATTTTTGACCATTTTACATTTTCATCATCATCAAACATACCCAATTTAAAGCGCGCAATAAATAAACGCGATAGTGCTAAATCTACTTTACTCTCGTCTATAAGTTCTTTTAAAACAGCTTCTGTTAAGTTAGGATCGTAAACACTACCACAGTTTAAATCTGTACCCCTATCTACAGCTAAAGCTGCAGCTTCTTCGGGTGTTTCTACCAAATTATGTTTATTCGGTTCCCAAAAATCATTTATCGCCCAACAATCAGATACTACGTAACCGCCAAATCCCCAATCATCTCTTAAAATTCTATTTAATAATAAATTACTTCCACAACACGCTTCATCTCTATACCTATTGTAAGCGCACATTACAGAATGTACTTTTGCTTCTTTTACAGCTGCTTCAAAAGCAGGTAAATAGGTTTCATATAAATCTTTATTTGAAGTATGGTAATTGTCTTCATGCCTAGATTTTTCAGGACCGCTATGCACAGCGTAATGCTTTGCTGTAGCCACAACTTTTAAATGCGTTTTATCATCACCTTGTAAGCCTTTAATATAATTAACACCTATTCTGCTAGTTAAATAAGGGTCTTCTCCATAAGTTTCTTGCCCTCTTCCCCAACGCGGATCTCTAAAAATATTAATATTAGGTGTCCAAAATGTCAACCCTTGATAAATACCTCTTTTACCTTCAGATATGGCCTTGTGATGTTTTGCACGTGCTTCATCTGAAACAACTTCACCCATTTTAAAAATTAGTGGTGCATTCCAGGTAGCGCCCATACCTATACCTTGAGGAAAAACCGTAGCTTCTCCTGCCCTTGCTACACCATGCAAACACTCATTCCACCAGTTATATTCTGGCACGCCCAAACGCTCAATTGCTGGCGCATCATAACGCATTTGAGACACTTTTTCCTGAAGTGTCATTTCTCCAATTAGATTTGCAACACGATCTTCTACAGAATGTTCTGGATTTTGGAATTGAAATTTATACTCTTTTTGTTCTGTTTTACAAGACATAACAGATAACGCTATGATTAAAACACTAACATAAAACTTATACGTTTTTAGTCGATTCATTTGAAATTTTTAATTAAAAATTGAGATTTGAATTTAAGATTACATTAAAAAAACAAAAAAGCCCAGAACCAATGCTATCAAAGTTACCAGAAGCAAAAACTCAATAATCATCTTTTTGTTTAAAGACCTAAAATTCATAATAGCAAATCTAGATAAGGGTATCAAAATTTATTGGTAAATCTTAAGCATTTGTTAATACATTTGAAGCATAACGCCTTAAATATGAATATATACTCTGTTATATTTAAAAATATTAGAGCATTTTAATGAGCCATAAATTTGTTCTAATAAATCAAAACAAACAATAAAACAATTACTGTTTATTAATCTCTATAGAAGTAGGCAGCACACCATAATAATTTTTAAAACATTTAGTGAAATATGAATGAGATGAGAAACCTACTTTATAAGACACCTCGCCTACTGTAGCACTACCAAGTTCTAAAATTTGTTTTGCTTTTTGAAGTCTTATGTTACGTAAAAATTCATTTGCAGTTTGATTGGTTAAGGCTTTAATTTTTCTGTAAAATTGACTTTTACTTAAATTCATTTGAGCCGCCAAAACCTCTACATTTAATTCTGGATCGCTAATGTTTGTGTTGATATAATTAAGTACTTTCTCAATAAATTCTTTATCAATAGATGTTGTTTTTACATTTTCAGGAAGCTCGCTTATAACACTAAAATATTTATTGAATATTAATTTTCTACTTGTAATTAATTGTGCTAATCGTAATTTTAATAGTCTTAAGTTAAATGGTTTTATCATGTAGGCATCTGCACCTAACTCTATACCTTCCATTCTATTATCTATTCTGGCTTTGGCTGTAAGCATAAGCAATGGAATATGGCTTGTTTTTATATTACTTTTAATTTGCTTACAAAACTCAAACCCATCCATTTGCGGCATTATAACATCTGTAATTATAACATCTGGCAAAATTTCGGTAGCCATTTTTAATCCGTCAACACCATTTGTAGCTGCATGAATTATATAGTCGTCTTTAAGCTCTTCTTTTAAATAAGCTAATAACTCTAGATTATCTTCTAGGATTAATAATTTATAGGATTGGGACTTGGTGGTAAGCTCTTTTACTTGCGGCGTACTAAATTTCGCTTCATTGGCTTTATCAATGCCTAAATTTTCATCTTTATTTTGATGCTCGTCTTCTTCTACAATTAAATTGTTGATACTGATATGAGATTGTCCCAAGGGCAAATTAATTCTAAAACTAGTACCTACACCCAAAGTACTTTTAACATCAATAATACCTTTGTGTAACTCAACAAAACTCTTTACTACTTCTAGACCTATACCAGTACCACCATAATAAGTATTATTTAAATTACCTACTTGGTAAAACCTATCAAAAATCTTCTCAACTTCAAGTTCATCAATGCCTGGTCCAGAATCAGAAATTATAATTTCTGCTACCTCTACAGGATTAACATCGTCTATTAAAGGTAGTATTACTTTATCATCTTTTAAACTTACAACTACATTAATTATCCCTCCATTAGGCGTCACTTTAATGGCGTTAGATAGTAAATTGAAAACTATTTTTTCAAGCATACTTTTATCGGCATGCACCTTAATATCTAGTACACTTGTATCTAAGGACAACGTAATATTTTTAAGTATAGCTTCTTCTTTAAAATGGCTTATAACCTCCTGTATAAACGCAACTAAATTTAACTCTCTTGCATTCATTCTTACCTTATCCAATTCTAGTTTTCTAAAATCTAAAAGCTCTGTTATTAGCCTGTGAAGTCTATCGGTATTTTTATGAACTGTATTAAGTTTGGCTTTTACAATATCAGGAATATTAAATTTATTATCGCTCAATACATCTTGTAAAGGATTCATTATTAGAGTTAATGGTGTTCTAAACTCATGAGATATATTTGTAAAAAACTGAAATTTTTTCTCATTCAATTCTTCTTTTTGTTTTCTAGCTTCTCTTTCGTATTTAATAAGCTGTTTTTCTTTAATACGGTCCCGCGCTATTCTATTAAATAAATACAATACGACTAAAAACAAGAGAACATAGCCAAACAATGCCCACTTTGTTCGCCACCAAGGTGGTAATATGGTTATTTTTAAATTTTTAGGAGTTTCATTCCAAATTCCATCATTATTGGCAGCTTTTAATTTAAAAACATACGTACCATAATCTAAATTAGTGTAAGTAGCATTACGGGTATTGCCAACATAATTCCAAGAGGTCTCTAAACCATCTAAATAATATGCAAATTGATTTTTTTCTGATCTTGTAAAATTAATCGCTGTAAATTCTATAGTAAAAACAGATTTTTTATGAGACAATACAATCTCTTTTGTTTCAGATATTACTTTATCTAAAGGACTGTCTTTTCCATTTGGAGTAACAGGCTTATTGAATATCTTAAAATCGGTTAAATACACCAATGGCGCCGTGGTATTTGTATTTATATCGTTTGGATTGAAATAATCTACACCTTGATAGTTACCAAAAAACAGACTACCATTTATATCTTTGAACGCTGCGTTAATATTAAAATCGTTGGACAATAAACCATCATTTTCAGTATAATTTGTAAACTCTGAAGTCTTAATATCATACTTATACAAACCAGAGTTAGTACCTATCCATAAATTACCTTTTTCACTTTCAATAATACTTGTTATGTTTTCACCTAAAAACCCATTTTGTTTATTAAACCATGTAAACGTCTCGTCTACTATATTAAATTTACAAAGTCCTGCTCCTCTTGTTCCAATCCAAATACTTTGCTTATCAAAGGATTCATAAAGCGTCAACACATGGTTCGCTGCTATATCATTACCAAAAGCTTCAGACATTTTATCTCTGTAAGACACGATATGATAAGCCTCCTCTGCATCCTTAATTACTTTAAATAATCCTTGGGTTGTACCAACCCAAATATTATGTCTGGAATCTACTAATACCTTTCTAACATCAACTTCTACGATACCATTTTCAATAAATGGGCTTTCATTATAACGTGTAAATTTTTGGTTTTGTGGATTAAACGCGTGTAATCCTTTATAAAAAGTACCAATCCAAATATTACCTTCAACATCTTCAGTAATACTCAAAATAGTATTTGATGCTAGTGCACCATTTGTATTATCTACATTGTAATTTATAAATTGATTAGAGTCTTTGGGTAACATAAATATGCCATCATTCCAACTTCCAAACCAGAGGTTATTTTTACTATCCAAAAACACGCATTCTAAATAGTCGCTATTTAAACCAGAAAAAGTATCAGAATTTGAGGTGTTAATATGCGATAGCTTTTGAGTTTTAAAATTATAAACATCTACACCGCCGCCATCCATACAAATCCATAGATTATCTTTATCATCTTTAACTAAACCAGTTACAGATGGACTTGACAATGAGTTTTTATTATTTCTCTCACTTTTGATATCTTGAAATTTATCATAAAACTCATCGTATAAACTTACTCCGCTATTATAATAACCTAACCAAACTCTATCATCTTTATCTTTAAATATGGACCATATTGAGTTTGATAGTAAGCTGTTTTCGTCCTCTTTATTATATAAATACTTTTTTAGTAATTCACCTTGATTATTTACATGGATTAAGCCATCATTTTCACTTCCACATAATACACTCCCATCCTGGAGTTTTACCATAGAAAATATTCTTTGATTTGTAACTTTAGAGTTAATCACCCTATAACCACTTAAACCAGAACCTCTATCCTTTAGTACTATTAACCCATCAGATTCTGTTCCAATCCACACATCATTATTATCAATTAAAAGTGAGTAAATTGCGTTTTTTATAGTGGCAATTTTACTATTTATTTCAGTGTATTTAAATACTTGTTTTGTAGTATCGTACTCTAACAAACCCCTGTTAGTTCCAGCAAAAATTTTTCTTTCAGCACTTTGTTTGATATCAAAAACCGTTAAAAAGGCATCATCAACATCCTCAGCAGTTTTTATTTTATCAATTTTAAAGGTTTCCAAATTCAGTTTATAAAATCCAGAACCAAAAGTGCCAATAAAAATGTTGTTATCAGTATCGCCTACCAAACTTCTGATTGACAAATTTTGTTTTTGATTTGTATCAGCATCGTATAATGGCACACGTTGAAATTTATCTAAATCTCTATTGTATAAATTCAAACCCTCTTCTGTACCAAACCACAATCTGTTTTTAGCGTCTAAATAAGAGCAATACACATTGTTATTACTTAAAGAGGTGCTGTCGCTTAAAGCATGCTTGTAATTTTTAGTATCTATACCGTCAAACCTATTAATACCCACACCAGCAGTACCCAACCAAATAAAACCATAGTGATCTTGTATAATTGTTGTAACTGCTACTTTAGATTCTCCTTCGTTAACACTTACAAAATCTAGCTTTTTAATTTGCTGTTGCGCATGCATACTAAAGCATAGTAGTAATACAGATATGTAAGCGTATTTTATAAGTTTTTCAATCATTTTTTAGTAGTGTAAATCATTTAAAACAAAAGGCATATTCCACTATTAAAATCAGTAAGCATCTAGCTACTTTAAATTATAATGAGTTTTACTTTAGCATTGTTTTTTAAAATACTGTTTTAATATACAAATAACATTAATTAATAAGCTACTTAGTATTAAAATCTTTGTCATTAAAAATATGCCTATACCGCAAAACTAGTTGTGACTTTTAAAGCATCGTTTTGCAAAAATTCTGCAACTTAAATTTATGTTACAACCCAAATCACCAAAAACCATGTTATGAGCATTCATAGTTTTCTCAATTTAAAAAGCAAATATTTGTTTAGAACTTTTGTAATAGGCTTATTTTATTTAACATGGTATAATTTAGAAAGTGTATTAAAAAAACACCTAATAATCAGCTTTCTCAATTTGTAGTTATTCGAAATAAAAAAAGTTAAAAGAAGCTTTGAGTTATCTCAATTCCTTTCAACCTATTACTTATCCATGACCTCGACTGGACAACATTCAAATTTTTTGATTAGGGATATTGATGCGATAAATAAATCCAAGAACAGGATTCGCTAACGCGCATTCCTCAAAGCTCCGCTTTGAAAAACAAAAACTCCAGCTTATAAATTCAAGCAAGCTTGATTTAACACTGGAGTTTTTGTTTTATTCGTGACCATGGCAGGATTCAAACCTGCAACCTCTTGAGCCGTAATCAAGTGCGCTATTCAGTTGCGCCACATGGCCTTTTTTCGTGGGTGCAAATATACATTTTTTATTAAAACTCCACCAAACTTTTATTTCAAATTTCTAAATCATTATTTTTGAATATGACTACAGATGTATTATCCCAAAAATTCAGCCATACTTTCGATAATGCGCTCATTAACGAAATAAACACCATTGGAAAAACAGCAAGTTTTCAGCAAAACGATATAATTATAGACATCGGCCAACCACTCAAGCACGTCCCATTATTACTCAGCGGAAACATTAAAATTCTACGTGAAGACCAAGACGGTAACGAGCTACTCATCTATTTCTTAGAAGCTGGCGAAACCTGCACCATGTCGCTAACCTGCTGCATGGGTACTACTAAAAGTAAAATACGCGCCGTAGCAGAACAAGACTCTACTCTCATTATGATACCAGTACAACATATGCAAACATGGTTTCACCAAAACGCCAGTTGGCGTAACTTTATTCTAGAAAGCTACCAAAACCGTTTTGACGAAATGCTACAAACCATAGACAATCTCGCCTTTATAAAAATGGACGAACGGCTGCATAAATACCTCATCAACAAAACAAAACTGCACGCCACAAAAACCATAATAGTAAAACACCAAGACATTGCCGAGGATTTGCATACGTCGCGCGTTGTAGTTTCTAGACTTCTAAAACAGCTCGAAAACCAAAACAAAATAAAACTGAGCCGCAACAAAATAGAAGTGCTTTAAATTATTTTGGTGCTACCAACGCTTTACGCTGTAAGCTCTCTACCTTAAGCCTTGGGCTTTTATTTATACATTTTATTGTAAATTAATGTATTCATAAATATAAATATTTCGTTGCAAACCCCAGCACACCTATCCGCCAAAGCTTAGTCTTTTTTTATTACCTTCTACCTTGTGTTAAGTAACATTTATTACAAATATTAAAAAACAAATATTATAAATTCGCATTAAAACATAAACGTATGGAATACATTTTAAACCCGTGGCCTTGGTACGTCTCAGGTCCGTTAATAGCGTTAGTAATGGCGTTACTACTCTATTTTGGTAAAACCTTTGGCATGTCGTCAAACCTTCGTACCATGTGCTCCATAGCAGGCGCAGGTAAATTCTCAGATTTTTTTAACTACAATTGGAAAGATCATCTTTGGAATTTAACAGTAGTATTGGGCGCAGTAATTGGCGGATTTATAGCAGTAACTTATTTATCTAACAATTCAGGTACAAACTTAAATCCCGCAACCATTACAGAACTTCAAAATATGGGCTTTAACAATCCTGGGCAAACCCTTGTACCTAACGAAATGTATGGTTTAGATATTTTAAACTCACCCAAAGCATTACTGCTGCTAGTTATTGGCGGTGTATTAGTTGGCTTTGGTACCCGTTACGCTGGTGGTTGCACCTCAGGGCACGCCATTACAGGCTTAAGTAGTTTACAAAAACCATCATTAATTGCAGTTATAGGCTTTTTTATAGGCGGTTTACTTATGGCAAATTTTATTTTACCTCTAATTTTTTAAAACTATGAAAGCATTAAAATTTCTAATTGTAGGCATCTTTTTTGGCATTGTTTTGGTAAAATCAGAGGCAGTCTCTTGGTATCGCATTTACGAGATGTTTAGGTTTCAATCCTTTCACATGTACGGCATCATAGGAACAGCTATAGCATCTGGTATTTTGTTTTTACAACTTTCAAAACGGGGCGCTATAAAAAGTATAAAAGGTGCAGATATATTTGTACCAAAAAAAGAAAACGGTTTTATAAGATACATTATTGGTGGCACCATTTTTGGCTTTGGATGGGCACTAATTGGCGCATGTCCAGGGCCAATGTACATTCTTTTAGGTACTGGTGTATGGAGCATGCTTATTGTTATTGCCGCTGCCGTATTCGGTACGTTTCTCTACGGTGTTTTAAAACATAAACTGCCGCACTAAACACATGGAGGCTAGCCAAATCCTAGGTTATGTTGGTGCACTAATAGTTGGTCTTGTTTTAGGGCTTATAGGTGGTGGCGGCTCTATTTTAACTGTGCCTCTACTTGTGTATCTATTAGGCTATAATCCGGTTATTGCAACAGCTTATTCGTTGTTTGTAGTAGGTACATCGGCAATGGTAGGCACTTACCAAAAGCATAAAAAAGGGCTTGTAGATTTTAAAACAGGTTTAGCTTTTTCGTTTCCATCATTTTTAGCGGTATATGCCTCTAGACGTTACTTACTGCCTAATATTCCAGAAATATTGTTTAGTACCAATGGTTTTAGTTTTACTAAAAACATGGGGATTATGATATGTTTTGCACTCATCATGGTATTAGCAGCTTACGCCATGATAAAAAAAGAAAAAGCGATACCCAAAGCATCAGGACAACAACCGTACTACAAAACGTTTATTCAAGGTTTAGCAATTGGCACTACTACAGGAATTATTGGTGCAGGCGGTGGCTTTTTATATGTACCAGCGTTAGTACTTTGGGCAAATATGCCTATGAAAAAAGCAGTTGGCACATCTTTAATTATTGTTACAATAAATTCCCTAATAGGCTTTATGGGTGACGTACAAACACTAGAGATAGCATGGGACTTTCTTTTAATATTTACAGGTATATCCATAATAGGTATAGTATTAGGCGTGTTTTTATCAAAATTTATAAGTAGCAAAAAATTAAAAAAAAGCTTTGGCTACTTTATATTAATTATGGCTGTTTATATTATGTACAAAGAGTTAAAATAGTTTTAAATGTAATATAAGTTACAAACACAAACCCTACTGTTTTGTAATTTTAAACCACTAGAAAAAAAATTATGCGAATAGAACAAATATACACAGGATGCTTAGCTCAAGGCGCTTATTACATAGTTTCTGATGGCGAAGTAGCTATTATAGATCCACTACGTGAAACACAACAATATGTAGATAAAGCTGCAAAAGAAAACGCTACGATTAAATATATTTTTGAAACACATTTTCATGCAGATTTTGTTTCTGGCCATGTAGATTTGGCAAAAAAAACAGGTGCTACTATTGTGTTTGGTCCTGGCGCAAAAACAGAATACGATATACACGAAGCTAAGGATAACGAAACATTTAAACTTGGCAATATTAGCATTAAAGTATTGCATACGCCTGGGCACACGCTAGAGTCTGCTACGTACTTACTATTTGACGAAAACGGAAAACCGCATGCCATTTTCTCTGGTGACACTTTATTTCTAGGTGATGTTGGTAGACCAGATTTGGCCATAAAATCTGACGTGACTAAAGAAGATTTGGCTGGTATGCTATACGACTCGTTGCGAAACAAAATTATGCCATTACCTGATGATGTTATTGTGTATCCCGCACATGGTGCAGGATCGGCTTGTGGTAAAAATTTAAGTAAAGAAACCGTAGGTGTTTTAGGCGAACAGAAAAAAACAAACTATGCGTTGAGAGCTGATATGACCAAGGAAACTTTTATTAAAGAAGTGTTGGACGGTATTGCGCCACCACCACAATATTTTGAAAAAAACGCCATGATGAATAAAATGGGGTATGATGCTTTTGAAACCGTACTACAAAAGGGCGATACACCGCTAAACCCAACAAATTTTGAAGCAATTGCTAATAATGCAGACGCTTTAGTTCTAGATGTGCGTACACCAAAGGAGTTTGTTGAAGGCCATATACCAAATTCAATTTTTATAGGTTTAAACGGCCAATTTGCACCTTGGGTTGGTGCTTTAATAACCGATTTGAAACAGCCTATTTTGTTAGTTACACCTGAGGGACGTGAGGAAGAAACCGTAACTCGATTATCGCGCGTGGGCTACGACAATACGCTTGGGTATTTACAAGGTGGTGTTGCCGCTTGGAAAGCTGCAGGAAAAGATATTGAAACCATTGCATCTGTTTCGGTAGATGTGTTTTCGGATCATTTTAAAAATATGGATATTAATGTTCTTGACGTTAGAAAAGATGGTGAGTATAATGCTGAACATTTAAAAGGTGAAAATGTACAGCATTTTGCTTTAGATTATATTAACGATAATATGAACAGTATTGATAAGGAATATACTTACTATTTGCATTGTGCGGGTGGTTATCGCTCTGTTATTGCTGCTTCTATTTTAAAAGCTCGGGGTTTTGAAAATTTGGTAGATATTGCGGGTGGTTTTGCTGCTATTACATCTACAGATTTGCCAACAACAGATTTTATTTGCCCCTCTACGTTATAAAAAGTAGCATAACTTTTAATAGGTTTTACTTTGTGAGGTGAAACTGATTTTACAAAAAAGACCTCAAAGGTTTTTATCCTGTGAGGTCTTTTTTTGTAGTGTAATACTACATATTTATTTTGAAATTTACACGATTTCTGCACTTAAACCTGCTTCTAACAGCTTTGAGCATCTTGGTTTTAAATCGTCGTAATCTCCAGTTTTAACAGTACATTTTCCTTTGTAATGCACAATTAACGAGCATTGTTCTGCCTGTTCTGAAGTGTGGTCGCATGCATTGATTAAACTATCAATAACATGATCGAAGGTGTTAACATCATCATTGTATAACACGATTTCGTTTTGTTTTAAAACTTCTTCTTCAAGAAGTAATTCTTCTGAAAGTTTTTCTTTTAAACCCATTTTTCTATCTTTTTTGAGCGCAATTTTTTTTTCTAATTTAAAAATTTTATCGATACCCAATTGTTTCTTTCTAGTTTTTCTTCAAATTTTAACAGATGCTTTTCACATTCGTTTTGAATCATTGGGATATCTTCGGCATAAAAGCCGCTTAAAAATAGCATTCCGTTTTTGTTTAAACAAGATATATAGGTTGCCATATCTTGCATTAAAATATTACGGTTTATATTGGCTATAATTACATCGTAAGTGTTTTTTCCTAAAACACTTGCATCGCCTTCTATAACTGTAATATGCTTGCAGTTATTGCGTTCTACATTTTCTAAACTGTTTAAGTAACACCAATTGTCGTAATCTACAGCATCTATGGGTGTTGCACCTTTTAGTTCTGCTAAAATGGCTAATACGCCTGTACCGCAACCCATATCTAACACCGATTTGCCTTTAAAATCGTTTTTTAAAATATGCTGAATCATCATGTGTGTGGTTTCATGATGTCCTGTACCAAAACTCATTTTGGGCTCTATAACTATATCGTATTTGGTGTTAAAGGAGGCATGAAATGGTGCTCTAACGGCGCAAACATTGTCTACTACTATAGGATTAAAATTTTTCTCCCATTCGGCATTCCAATTGGTTTGTGCTATTTCCTCGAAGGTATGGGTGATTTTAAATTCGTTTGAATTTAAAATTTGAATATCTTCTAGAATATTGGGCTGCCAATCTTGTTTTTGAAGGTATGCGGTAACACCTTCTTGTGTTTCTACAAAACTTTCAAAACCTGCGTAACCTAGTTGTGCTATTAGAATTTCGGTAGCGGGTTGTAAGGGTTGTACTGTAAAGTAATAGCCTATGTAAGTGGTTGTGGACATGTAGTTTTAAAACTTTTGTTAGCAAATACACCCGCGTTAGCGATTGCAGCGTAAAGCCCACAGTTGCGACGCCTTAGCGTTGTAACGAGGACTTGCAGCGTAAAGCGCGACCCACGCTTTTTTGCGTGGGTAACGCCCAAATTTTTATAAGTTTCCTTAGTGCAGGAAATGGGTATTTTTGTATTTTAAAATGCGTTTACGATTGCAAAGAAATCTTCGGCCTTTAGAGAGGCACCACCAATTAAACCGCCGTCTACATCTGGTTTTCCAAAAATTTCTTTTGCGTTTGCTGGTTTTACGCTGCCGCCGTAAAGGATCGATACGCTGTTTGCTATTTCGTAACCGAACTGATCTGCAAGGGTTTTTCTAATAAATGCGTGCATGTCTTGTGCTTGCTCTGGCGAGGCGGTTTCGCCCGTACCGATGGCCCACACAGGCTCGTAAGCCAAAACTATGTTTTTAAAATCCCATGCTTTTAAGTGAAATAGCGCGTTTTTAATTTGATTGCCAACTACTTCTTCTTGGTTTTCTACTTTTCTATCGGCTAATTCTTCTCCAAAACAAAAAATTACACGCATATCGTTAGCTAGGGCAGCATCTACTTTTTTGGCTAATAACTCGTCGGTTTCATTAAAATACTCGCGACGTTCGCTGTGGCCTAGTATTACAGTGTTTACACCGATACTTTTTAACATTGCTGCACTTACCTCACCTGTATACGCGCCGTTAGCCGCGAAGTGCATATTTTGTGCGATAACCTCTATTACCGAGTTATCTTTAAGTGTTTGGTAGGCTTGCCATAAGTTGGTAGCGGTTGGCGCTATCATTACTTCGGCATCTGATGTTTTTGTTTGGTTTTTTAGCGCTGTGATTAACGTTTCTGTTTCGGCTAAATCATTATTCATTTTCCAGTTTCCTGCTACGATATGTTTTCTCATAAAATTGATTATTTAGCGCAAAAATACTTAATTTTTTAGAGCTTTTACCAACTTAGCATCATCAGCTTCAATAACATCATATACAACGATTTCGCCAGCTTTATTTATGGCCATGTAGCGTGGAATCCAACTTATGCCCACAAAGTTTCCAAAAGCTGATTTTTTGCCTTTTGGTAGAAAATAATGTTCGCCTTCTACTTTAAACCTTTGGATACCGCGCTTCCACGATGCTACGTCTCTATCTAAAGAAAAAAACAGATAGACGGCATTGGGGTATTGCTGTTGTAGCGCTTTTACTTTGGGCATACCGCTAATACAATCGCCACACCAAGAGGCCCAAATATCTATTATAACATTTTTGCCTTTGTGGGTTTCTAAAATAGATTTTAGGGTTACAGTGTCGCCATTTAAGCTGGTGAATGTATCGTTTAATGCGGCTTCGTTAAACTGAACAGGATCGTCTCCACAGCTTAAAACACCTAGCGCTATTGCTAATGTATAGAGTATCTTTTTCATAATTGTATTTATTGTAATTTTACTTTTGGATCTAACCATACATACACTAAGTCGACTAAAATATTGATAATTACAAATAGGGTTGCTATTACCAAAACTGCACCCATAATTACTGGTAAATCTAGTGTGTTTAGTGCATTTACAATTTCTTTACCAAGCCCATTCCACCCGAAAATAAACTCTACAAATACAGCACCTGCTAGCATTGAAGCAAACCAGCCAGAAATTGCTGTAACTACAGGGTTTAGGGCGTTTTTTACGGCATGACGTTTTATAATTTGAAATTCGCTTAAGCCTTTTGCTCTTGCGGTTCTTATATAATCTTGGTTAAATACTTCTAGCAATGAATTGCGCATTAATTGAATGACTACAGCTAGCGGACGAATACCTAAAACAATGGCGGGTAAAATGAGGTTTTTCCATTTAACTTGCATGGCTTCTCCAAAATCGTCTAGTTCGTATAAACTGCCCGTCATTTCTAAATTGGTGTATTTGTGCAATACGTAACCAAATAACCAAGCGAATAGAATTGCGCTAAAAAACGAGGGCACGCTCATACCTAATGTGCTAAAAATTTGTATGGTTTTATCGAGCCATTTGTCTTTATACAATGCTGAAACAATGCCTAACAATACACCTAAAATTATGGCTATTATAATTGCAGAAACCGCTAGCACAAATGTATTTGGTAAGGTTTCGCCCAAAACTTGAGTTACTTTTTTACCTTGTTTTGTAAATGATTCTCGTAAATATGGGAGCTTTAAAACTGTAGTTGTATTGCCTATTGAAAATAGCTGTACTGCATTATATTTATTTCGTGATAAATAGGTATAATCGGCTTTATTTTTTGAATGAAATGATAGCGGTGATAAATCGTTAATATAATAACCATATTGCGTTAATACTGGTTTATCGAACCCGTATTTTGCTTTTACTTTTGCCAACTGTTCGCTATCTTCATTTTGCCCCAACATCATTTGTGCAGGGTCTCCAGGAAGTATGTTAAATAAAAAGAATATGACAGTTACTACTCCTAGTAAAGTGAGAATAGCGTAAAGGGTTTTATTTATGAGGTAGGTTATCAGTGTTAGTTGTTAGTTGTTAGTTGTTAGTTGTTAGTTGTTAGAAACTAGTGAATCTTTTTTAACTTAACTTCCACTATTCCAAGATACAAAGTATTATTTTGAGTATTTAATTCTTTTAGTTGCACAGAATCTTTAATCACATTAACACTTTCAATTCTATCCGTATTTAATGCTTCTACTAGTTCCTTTGTTGACGCTTCTCCATCAATAAAGTACGCAATATTTTCATCTTGAAGTTTTTTGGGAAAACTGATTTTAGGTTCAACTTTAGGCAGCTGTAAACCCTCAATATCACTCCAATGTACTTTTTGTTTTATAGTACCGCTATCTAATTCTAAAATTCCAGGATTAGCGCGCACCACTGTTTTTAAGGCTTTTTCATCACATAAATACCATTCAAAATCTATATTGTAGGCTTCGTTTATGCGGTTTTTAGCGTCTTCTCCCGAAGCTGTTAACCCAATAATTTCATAATTATTTGCCCTAGCTTCGTCTTGTAATGCCTTTAATTTTAGAGCGCCATCAGCTTCAATTTTTTCTAAACTATAGGATATCACTACAATAAGATTATCTTGGTTTAAATAGTGTTCTGTTAAGTCCGCATCTTCACTTTCTATTGAAAAATCAACCACTGGTGGTGTGTAACCTTCTTGAATTACTTTGGTTTCTACACCTACAAAATCACCTTCTACTGAGGGATAAGACCCATTTGTAGTGATAACCTTTTCTTCACCATTAATATTAAACTTCCAACTGTATTCCTGTACTGGTTTTGGGGCATTTTCTGGAATTAACATACCCTCTTTTATATTTTTTCCAATGGCATAAGCCCTAAAATCTATTGCTGGTAAATGCATTAATACATGGTATCCAAACCATAAACTAACAATAAAGCCTAATAACGCTAATATGGTAGTTGGTAATTTGGAGAATACAGGGTTAATGTATTTTACACCAAAGAACAAAATTAGGATGAGTACAAGTAAAAATACGTCTTTCCAAAACGACTCCCAAGGCGCTAATTTTAAGAAATCTCCAAAACAGCCACAGTCTTTTACTTTTTCAAAATAAGCTGCATAAAAGGTTAAAAACGTGAAAAATACAATCATTAGCAGTAAACTCCACACGGTAAATTTAGGTTTGTAACCAACAAGGAGAAATACTCCTAAAACGACTTCAAACACCACAACAAATACCGAAATTAATAACGCATAGGGTTCTAAAAACGGTATATTTAATACGTCTGGACTAAAATATTCCTGCAGTTTATATGAAAATCCTATGGGATCATTCAGCTTTATAAATCCTGAAAAAATAAATAATGCGCCTACTACTATTCTACTTATTGCTACTAATGCTTTCATACTCATTTAAATTCCAAAAAAAACAAAAACTAAATTCCAAAAATCATATTCATTCTAAAAATGTTAGATTACAATAATTAACTCCGAATTGTTGATTACAACGTATTGAAATCTACTTTAATTTATTAATTATTGCAGAAAGAATTCTTCTGATTTCATTTGCCTCTTTTATCAATTTTTCGATTCTGTTTGTCTCGTTTTGATTCATTTCATTTAATAAACCTAACCAATATTCACTTTCTTTTGCTTCTTTTCTTGATATCTTTAATCTAAAAATTAAATCCTTATCTCCCAATTTCTCATTGCTTTCTATATAATTTGCACCTACAGAACCTGATGATCTTATTAGCTGCTTACTATCTTCAATGTTCGAAACTGTTTTTTTTAAATCTTTAACTAAAAACCTACAATCCCTTGCAAATTCAAAAGTTCTAATTTCGAGGTCGTAAGTTTTTTGGTTTTCCGAAGCCATTGAAATTTAGGGTTTAGTTTTTGATATTTGTTTTAATTTTAGCCAAGCAAAATTAAAGCAAAAACTGCATAATTGATCATATCCTGATAATTTGCATCAATTCCTTCGCTAACCAATGTTTTTCCTTGATTATCTTCAATTTGTTTTACACGCAATAACTTCTGTAAAATTAAATCGGTAAGGCTACTTACGCGCATGTCGCGCCATGCTTCGCCATAATCATGATTTTTATTCTCCATTAATTTTTTTGTAATGGCTATGTGCTTTTCATACAATTCGGTAGCCGTTTGGGTTGTCATGTCTGGCTGTTCCACAACACCTTTTTCTAATTGAATTAGTGCCATGATACAGTAATTTATAATACCTATAAACTCGCTCTCCTGTCCTTCATCAACTTTCTGTACATCGTTTTGTTGCAAACCTCTAATACGCTGCGCCTTTATAAAAATTTGATCGGTTAGTGATGGTAATCTTAAAATTCGCCACGCACTCCCATAATCGCTCATTTTTTTTATAAATAAACTTTTACAGCTATCTATTACCGCATCATATTGTTTTGAAGTATCTTGCATTTAAAAATTGTATTTTGTGTAAATTTCGCATAAATAATTATAATGTTCAAAGTTTAGACTTTAAAGTTTTAAACCATATACAAACACTCTAGAAAACTACAGTAATGACTATAAATTGTAAAGGCCAACTTATAGATGTATCCACTCCCAAGGTTATGGGCGTTTTAAACGTTACACCCGATTCGTTTTTTGATGGTGGCATGTATAAAGATGACGTTGCTATTTTAGAACAGGTAGAACAGATGCTTAATGCAGGTGCTACGTTTATTGATGTTGGCGCTTATAGTTCTAGACCAAATGCAGACCACGTAACTGAAGATGAAGAGCTGCAACGTATTTTGCCTATTGTAAAATTAATTCTAGATACGTTTCCTGAAACTTTAATTTCTATTGATACGTTTAGAAGCAGTATAGCAAAGGCTTGTATTGAAGCTGGTGCCGCTTTGATAAATGATATATCCGCAGGAAAACTAGATGCAAACATGCTAAAAACTATCGCAGCATTACAAGTGCCTTACATAATGATGCACATGCGCGGTACGCCACAAACCATGCAAAGTTTAACTGAGTATGACGATTTAGTAAAAGACATGTTATTTTACTTTTCTGAACGCGTAGCCACTGCCAGAAATTTAGGTATTATTGATGTGATTATTGATCCTGGATTTGGTTTTGCAAAAACTTTAGAGCAAAATTTTGAACTATTAAATAATTTAGAAATGTTTAAAATGCTTGAAAAACCACTATTAATTGGTGTTTCTAGAAAATCTATGATTTATAAAACTTTAGAAACCTCGGCACAAAACGCCCTAAACGGCACAACAGTATTAAACACAATTAGTTTACAAAAAGGGGCTTCTATTTTACGTGTGCACGATGTAAAGGAAGCTGTGGAGGCTGTAAAATTAGTGGAAGCTCTAAAATAAATACATCAATTTCCTTTCTAAAAAAAGGCATTAAGGGGTGTATAAAAATAAAAAACTCCTATACTTACCAGATAAAAGGTCGCTCTTAATTGAAGACTTTTCTAATAATAAAGTCTAAATTATCTCAATTGAGAACCGAAAATAGTTTTGTTTCGAAAAACGAATTCAATTATTAACCACAATTCCTTAAATTTACAGAAACCTATCAACCATTGAACATCTTTGATGACATTTTAAACTTACGACTAGTAGACTACATTGATGTTATTCTAGTTGCACTACTACTTTATTATCTCTACAAACTCGTTAAGGGCACTGTTGCTATTAACATTTTTTTAGGAATCATTATCATTTACGGTGCTTGGAAACTCACAGAGTTTCTTAATATGGAATTATTGTCTGGAATTTTTGGTGGCTTTATGCGTGTTGGTATTATTGCTTTAATAGTAGTGTTTCAACCAGAAATTAGAAAATTTTTACTAATGGTTGGTTCTACAAATTTTAGCCGACGCCGTAAATTTTTACAGCAATTAAAATTCCTGAAAACAGAAGCTACCAACGAAAGTGATGTAGAGTCAGTTATTTCAGCATGCAGTAAAATGAGCATGTCTAAAACTGGGGCTTTAATAGTTTTTGAGCGCAATAATAATTTAGATTTCCTATCGGAATCTGGAGACGAAATGAATATTAAAGTTACACAGCCCATTATAGAAAGTATCTTCTTTAAAAATAGTCCGCTACACGATGGCGCCATTATTATAAGTAATAATATTGTTAAAGCCACACGTGTTGTACTTCCTGTAAATAATGAAAAACACATACCACAGCGTTTTGGTTTGCGACATCGCGCCGCTATAGGTGTTACTGAAAAAACTGATGCTTTAGCACTAGCAGTTAGTGAGGAAACGGGGCATATCTCCTATTTTAAAGACGGTGAATTTGTAGTATTTGAGGATACAACAGAACTTACTAAAATGATTAAAAATGATTTAGCGTAATGCACTGTAAAAATTGTGATATCCAATTACAATCTCACCAGAATTATTGTTCTGAGTGTGGTGCAAAAGTGATACGCAATAGGCTAAATTTCAAAAACATTTGGTCTGAAATAAATCTCTATTTTTTTAATCTGGATAATAAATTATTCCGCACACTATTACACCTTTTTACAAAACCTGAAAACGTTATTGTAAGCTATATTACAGGCACCAGAAAAAAATATGTAGACGTTATTCAATATTTTGCAATCTCATTAACACTTGTTGGAATTCAGGTATTTTTAATGAATGCATTTTTTAAAGAAGCTATAAATCTTGATAGTTTATTTGGCGATAATCTAAAAAATCTCAGTAATCAAGATGATAACCCTTTTGCTCCACAAAATATGGACTATGGCGCCATTAACAACTACCAAAGTGTTATTTATGTATTAAGTGTTCCTGTCTCAGCATTTTCAACATGGATTGCTTACTATATCATTGGAGATAAACGCTATAACTTCACCGAACATATTGTGATTAACCTCTACTACTCTGCACAAATTATTATTGTAAGTGCTATATTAAGTATTTTATTTTTAGTTTGTGGAGGAGACTATTTGACGGTTTCTATGCTAGTAAGTGTTTTTACTTTTGCCTATCTGTTTTACATACTCCATCGTGTATTTAAAACAACACTTCTTGAAAGTATTGCTAGATTTTTATTAATAGGACTTGTATATGCCGTAATATTTGCAATACTATTTATCATAGGTGTAATTTTGGCTACTATAATAGCTATAAAAAATAAAAATGGACTGTAAAAACTGCAATAATACATTAAGAACAGACTACAGTTACTGCCCCGATTGCGGAGGAAAAGTAGTTAGGCAACGTATTACAAATAAAAGTCTGATTTATGATTTTCTTGAACGATATTTTAATCTAGACAATACGTTTTTAAAAACCATTTGGCATATGCTTATAACCCCAGAACAAGTATGTGGCGGTTATATAAGTGGTTTACGTAAAAAGTATTTAAATCCAGTAAGCATGCTGGCTATTTCACTAACAGCTTCTGGATTTATTTTGTTTTTAATGAAAAAATTAGCTTGGGGAAAAATAAATTTTTCTAAGATTAGTTATGCCAAAACCAGTTCTGGTGGTGCTGGCACAGAAAAAATCATGGCATCCACTATGGAATACAGTTCCCTGTTATTTCTATTCTATATTCCAATTTTAGCATTTGCTAGTTATATATGCTTCAACAATAAAAATTATAATCTAGCAGAACACACTGTTACCGCTATATATGCATTAACCAGTTTTAGTATTATTTCTTCTGTTTATGCCACAACGGTACTAATGATAAGCCCTCAATTTTACATAGACACTGCCCTTATCTACTCGTTGGTAATGGTACTTTTTTGCATATACATATCATACAATAACTCGTTAGACTCAACAAAATCTCTGTTTTGGAGAATACCACTTTTTCTCCTTATTTTTTTAATAGGCTATTTTGGTGTTTCAATCCTAACAATGGTGTTACTATTTATTACAGGTGAAATTTCTATTCAAGATTTTATACCTAAAAAATAAAAGCATCTATACAATCTCTTCCTGCATAAACTGCACCTCATGTAAGTTTCGGTAATACCCATTTTCTTTTTTGAGTAACTCGTCATGGGTACCGTGTTCTACAATCTCACCAGCATCCATAACCAATATTTTATCTGCCTTTTTTATTGTGGCCAATCTGTGCGCAATAACAATAGAAGTACGGCCTTTCGTAATTTTATCTGTAGCATTTTGTATCAATTGTTCAGAATATGAATCTACAGAAGAAGTCGCTTCATCCAGCACCAAAATACTAGGATTAGTAACATAAGCCCGTAAAAACGAAATTAACTGACGCTGACCAGAAGATAACATCACACCACGCTCTTTTACATTATAATAATATCCGTTGGGTAATGTATCAATAAACTCGTGTACACCAATAGATTTTGCCGCTGCAACAACTTCGGCTTCAGTAATATCAGGATTATTTAAAGTAATATTATTTAAAATAGTATCAGCAAACAAAAACACATCTTGAAGCACTACAGCAATTTGAGTTCGTAAAGACGTCAAAATTACATCGTTAATAGCTATTTCATCAATACAAATTGTACCGCTTTTAATCTCATAAAAGCGATTTAATAAATTAATAATTGTTGATTTTCCAGCACCTGTAGCACCAACAATAGCAATGGTTTGTCCCGCTTTAACATCAAAAGAAATACCTTTAAGCACAGGCTCATCCTCAACATAATTAAACCACACGTTTTTAAATGCAATATCGCCCTTAAAGTGTTTTGCTTTGTGCATACCATTATCATCAATTTGCGATGTGGTGTCTAGTACTTTAAACACTCTAGTAGCAGCAACCATACCCATTTGCAAAGTGTTAAACTTATCGGCAATTTGTCGCAGTGGCCTAAATAACTTGGGGATAAACATTATAAACGCCACCAAAACCCCTTGCGAAGCTGTATCGCTTAACGCACTGCCTAAACCACCAAAATACACTACTAAACCTATTGTAATAGAGGATGATAATTCAGCAATAGGAAAAAAAATAGAGTTATACCAAATTGTTTTTAACCAACCTTTTTTATGGCGCTCGTTTATCTGTCTAAATTTTTCATTCTCAATGTCTTCGCGTGCAAAAAGTTGCAATATTTTCATACCTGTTAATCGTTCCTGCACAAAAGAGTTTAGGTTAGAAACTTCAGTCCGTACTTCCTCAAATGCCTTTTTCATGTATTTCTGAAATAAGCGTGTAGCGTACAACACCAAAGGTAACATGGCAAATACAATTAACGTGAGTTTCCAGTCCATGTAAAACATAGCACCCGAGACCACAATCATCGTTAGTAAATCTTTAAATATTTGAAACAACCCTTGCCCAAAAATATCTGCAATACGCTCCATATCGGTTACCGAACGTGTAATCAATACGCCAACTGATGAGTTATCGTAATACTTCATTTTAAAACGCAATAAATGGTTAAAGAGTTTTACCCTAACATCTTTAACCACGTGTTGTCCCAACCAGCCAGAATAGTAAATAAACACCAACTGAAACAAAAACTCCAAAAACAACAAGCCTACCATAATAAGCACAAAAAACAAAAAGCCTTCTCTAACCTTATTTGTTAGGTTTTCATCAATAGCATATTTTAATAAATACGGTGTAGCAACACCCAAACCAGCAATAATAATTACCGAAATAAATACAACCGTAAACGTAAGTTTATAAGGCTTAATAAATTTAAATAAGCGTTTAAACAGCGTTACATCAAAAAGTTGTTCTTTTTTCTTCGTCATTTATATTAGTATCGTTTCAGGGTACACCACTTCGGTTAAGTATAAACCATGCGCGGGCACAGAGTAGCCTGCTTCTCCTCTATTTTTAGAGGTTATAATGGTATGTAAATCGTCTACTTCAATTTTACCCAAACCAATATTTATCATGGTACCAACAATGGCACGCACCATGTTGCGTAAAAAACGGTCGGCAGTAATGGCAAACTGTATTTCGTTATCCTTCGTAAACCAACGCGCTTTCATAATGTCACAATAATACGTTTTTACATCGGTATTGGTCTTAGAAAAGCATTGAAAATCTTTATACTCAAATAAAATTTTGGACGCAGCATTCATCTTATCTACATCTAGCGGTTGCTTTACGTAATAGGCATTTCTATGCGTAAACACATTTTTTTTTAAGCTAATGCGGTACAAATAACTGCGCCTTACAGCATTAAACCGCGCATGCGCTTCAGGCTTAACCTTAAACACATTAGCAATTGCAATATTAAACGGCAAAAACGAATTGAGTTTATACACCAAATCGGTAGTATCAAACAACCTATCGGTATCAAAATGCGCAAACATTTGGGTAGCATGCACGCCAGTATCGGTTCTACCCGCGCCCATAACCGAAATTGTATCGCTCAACACCGTAGACAAAGCATCCTCTAAAACCTCCTGAACGGTTAAAGCCTTTGGCTGTATTTGCCACCCGTGGTATGCAGTACCGTTGTATGAAAGTTCTATAAAATATCGCAACGCTTCAATTATTATTACAAAGTTGCAAAGATAGCTAGATTTAAGCACTCA
>CALDUF010000020.1 GCA_937923515.1 uncultured Flavobacteriaceae bacterium | reverse complement strand
ACTAAAATATTAGAAAAGCCACATAAAAATAACGGCAGTAATAATTGGGCTGTAGGACCAAATAAATCTTACTCTGGCAATCCTATTTTAGCAAACGACCCGCATTTAGGACTAAACTTACCTTCTATTTGGTTTGTTATGCAATTATCATCGCCAAACCATAATGTTTATGGTGCTACATTACCAGGCGCATTGGGAGTTATTATTGGTTTTAATAAAGATATTTCTTGGGGCGTAACTAATGCCACAAGAGATGTTAAAGATTGGTATAAAATAAGCTTTAAAGACAAAAGCAAACAAGCCTACAAATACAATAATACGTGGCAAAAAACAACAATAAGGTTAGAAGAAATTAAAATAAGAAATAAAAAACCATTTATAGATTCTGTAATATACACACATCATGGTCCAGTAACTTATGATAATACCTTTAAAGCAGATACAAAATTAAAAAGTTATGCTGTAAAATGGGCAGGACATATTGGTCATAATTTTACAGATTTATTTTTTAAACTTAATCGTGGCAAAAATTATCAAGATTATCTAAATGCTATAAAAAATCATGTGGCACCTGCGCAAAACTTCATATTTGCTTCAAAAAGTGGCGATATTGCGTTATGGGTTCAAGGTAAATTTCCTAATAAATGGAAAGGACAAGGCAAATTTCTGTTAGACGGCAGCAATCCAGAACACGATTGGCAGAGTTTTATTCCTTCAAAATATAATGCGCATACCAAAAACCCAGAACGTGGTTTTGTAAGCTCTGCAAATCAACACCCAACAGATTCGCTTTACCCATTTTACGTTTTTAATGATGGTTATGAAACTTATAGAAATAGAGTTATAAATAACTTTTTTAGATCTAAACCAAAATTCAACATTCAAGATTTTAAAGATTTACAGAATAATAATTACAATTTAAAAGCCAGCGAACTAGTACCGCATATGCTTAAAAATATGGCTGTTTCTCAGCTTAATTCTGAAGAAAAAAAGATGTTAAATATTATTTCTGAATGGAATTTTGAAAATGAAATAACTCTAGAAGCACCAAGTATTTGGTCTAAATGGAACGCTAATTTGTACAACATGACTTGGGATGAGTTTGAAGATGAAAACGAGGCATTAGACACACCTTTTTCTTTTCAGCATGCATACTTGCTAAAAAATTATCCAGAACATGAGTATATGGATATTTTAAAAACACCAGAAAAAGAGACCGCTAAAGACTTGTTTCTACTTTCATTTAAAAAAACTGTAAAAGATTTAAACACTTGGAAAGCCAAACATGGCAATTACAAATGGCAAAATTATAAAGACGCTTATGTTGGGCATTTATTACGTGCCTTACCAGCATTTTCGCGTTTTAAATTAGCTATTGGCGGCGACGGCAATACCGTAAATGCATCTAGCAAAAATCATGGACCTTCATGGCGAATGATTGTAGAAATGGCCGACCAACCAAAAGGATATGGTATATATCCTGGCGGACAATCTGGAAATCCTGGCAGTAAATATTACGATAATTTTATAACAGATTGGGCAAAAGGCAATTATTTTCCTTTGTTATTTTTAGTTTCTAAAACAGATACTAAATCTGTCGTTTCAACACAAACCTTAAGTCCACAAAACTAATTATGAAAAAAAAGACGCTCAATTTTTTGTGTACCCTAATTTTGGCAATACTACTTTCTCAATTTTTGCCTTGGTGGTCTGTAATGCTTTCAGGTTTCGTTTCTGCATTAATAATACCGCTAAAAAAAGCTTCGGTATTTGTTGTGCCATGCTTAGCAATACTGTTGTTATGGGTTTGCACAAGTTATTATTTAAGCGCCTCAAACGACTTTATATTGGCAAAGAAAATTTCGGTATTACTGCCTTTAAAAGGAAACTTCTATGTCTTAATGCTACTTACAGGTTTAATTGGCGGTATCGCTGCTGGTGTAGCTGCTATTTGTGGCAAACAACTTTCTAGTATTCTAAAATCGTAATGTCATATGATTGCAAAGCTTAATCTCGAAAATATTTTATTTCTAGATATAGAAACTGTTCCAGAATTTGAGCATTTTTCGGATTTATCAGTCGAAAAACAACAGCTTTGGGAATCGAAGTCTAAATACCAACGAAAAGAAGACTTTACTGCGGATGAATTTTATAATCGTGCAGGTATTTGGGCTGAATTTGGCAAAATTATATGCATCTCGGTTGGGTATTTTAAATTTGAAGGCGATTTAAGACACTTTAGAGTAACCTCTTTTTATGGTGATGATGAAGCTAAAATTTTAAACGACTTTAAAACGTTATTAAACACACATTTTAACCAAACAAAACACTTATTATGCGCTCATAATGGTAAAGAGTTTGATTTCCCGTATATCGCTAGACGTATGATAATTAATAATATAGAATTACCATACAAACTTAATCTATTTGGTAAAAAACCTTGGGAAGTACCTCATCTAGACACCTTAGAATTATGGAAATTTGGTGATTATAAAAACTACACATCCTTAAAACTTTTAACTAATGTTTTAGGCATACCATCGCCAAAAGATGATATTGATGGTAGTGAAGTTTGTAATGTGTATTACCAAGAAAAAAATATAGATCGTATTATTATTTATTGCGAAAAAGATACCATAGCTGTGGCACAAATTTTATTAAGATTACGCGGCGACGATCTGTTACACAATAACGAAATAAAACATATTTAAAACCTCAAAGTTTACCAAAAACATGTCTAAAACAAAACTATTAAAAGTCGATAAACTTTGTATTAATTTTAAAAATAAAGATAAAAAAATCGAGGTCATAAAATCGATTTCTTTTTCGGTTTACGAAAACGAAATATTGGCTATTGTTGGCGAATCTGGTTCTGGAAAATCGGTATCGTCATTAGCCATAATGGGTTTGCTTCCTGAACGTATTTCAGAAATTAGTAGTGGTAGCATTAATTTTAATAATACAGATATACTTAGTTATTCTAAAAAAGATTTTCAAAATTTAAGAGGCAACGCTATTGCAATGATTTTTCAAGAACCTATGAGTTCTTTAAATCCATCTATGACTTGTGGCAAACAAGTACAAGAAATCTTGTTACAACACACAAACCTATCTAAACAAGAAGCAAAAGCAGAAACACTTGTGTTATTTGAAAAGGTAAAACTACCTAATATTAAACGTGTTTTTAAGGCGTATCCTCATGAAATTTCTGGCGGACAAAAACAACGTGTTATGATTGCCATGGCAATAGCTTGTAAACCAGATATTCTCATTGCAGACGAGCCCACTACTGCGCTTGATGTTACTGTACAAAAAGATATAATTCGCTTAATAAAAGATTTGCAGAAAGAAACAAAAATGAGTGTAATTTTTATTACGCATGATTTGGCTTTAATTTCTGAAATTGCCGATAGAATTTTGGTAATGTATAAAGGTGAAATAGTTGAACAAGGTACCATTGAGACAATTTTTAAAAATCCTAAAAATGATTATACTAAAGCACTTATAAGCTCGCGACCCTCTTTAAATGAACGCCTTAAAGTGTTACCTACAATTCAAGATGTTTTAGATGATAATATCAAAACAGATATTATTACCTCAGAAGAACGAAAAACATCTCATGATATATTATACAGTAAACCACCACTTTTAGAGGTAATTAATGTTGAGAAAAGGTATATTTCTAAACCTAGCTGGTTTTCAAAACCAAAAACATTTAAAGCTGTAAACGATGTAAGTTTTAAACTTTATGAAGGTGAAACTTTAGGATTAGTTGGAGAGTCTGGATGTGGCAAGTCTACATTAGGAAATGCTATACTGCAACTAGATAAAGTAACCTCTGGCACCATTTTATATAACGGTGTAGATATTACTAAATTATCACGATTAGAAACCAGAAAGCTGAGAAAAGATATTCAAATTATATTTCAAGATCCGTTTGCGTCTCTTAATCCAAGAATGCCGGTAGGAAAAGCTATTATGGAACCTATGAGAGTGCATCAACTTTTTAGTACAGATGCTGCGCGTAAAACTAAAGTTGTAGAGATTTTACAACGCGTGGGGCTATCTAAAGATTATTTTAATAGATATCCTCATGAATTTTCAGGAGGGCAACGCCAACGTATTGGTATAGCTAGAACAATTGCTTTACAACCAAAATTAATAGTTTGTGACGAGTCTGTATCTGCTTTAGATATTTCTGTGCAAGCGCAAGTGCTAAATCTTCTTAATGAATTGAAAGCAGATTTTGGTTTCACTTATATTTTTATTTCTCACGACCTAGCAGTTGTAAAGTATATGGCAGACCAACTACTGGTTATGAATAATGGTAAGATTGAAGAACTGGGTGATGCCGATGCTATTTATTCTAATCCAAAAACAGAGTATACCAAAAAGCTAATTGAAGCAATTCCAAAAGGATTGTAAAAACAAAAAACCTTACTAAAACATGTTTTAGCAAGGTTATAAGTAAACTATTTATACTACGTACGTAGGTTAAAACTATAGCATAAATATTTTTTTTGTGAGGTAAAAAATACCTCTAACGAATTGTAAATTTTGCTTTAGGGTTTCGCTAAATTTACTATCCATTTTAGTAGGTTGTTCAGGTAGATTTGTTGCCATAATCTAAAAGGTTTTAAGTTTATGATAGATTTGGGGAATCTATTTTAATTTGGTTGATTTGGGGACTGCTAATATCAACTTTTATTTCTATTACAACGATTAAAAACACATAAAATCGATGAAATACATTTTATTTTAACATTCATGTGTATTACCTTTCATTTTAAAATGCAATTGTGATAGAGATTAACGTAAAATAGCCCTTTTAAATATTTATATTTGATAAAAGTATTATGCTATGAAAAAACTTTGGGAAGGCTCTGATATATTTAAATCTGAAAGTAATTTAAATAAGTATTGTAATTGGTTAGAAAAAAATTATAACCTTAAGTTTAATTCGTATAACGAGTTATGGCAATGGTCTACAGATCATATAGAAGAATTTTGGGAAAGTATATGGCATTATTTTAAAGTTAAGTCGCACTCACCGTACACAAAAGTTTTATCTTCTTATAATATGCCAAAATGTGAGTGGTTTAAAGGTGCCACTTTAAATTATGCCGAACATATTTTTAGAGCATCAAAACCTAACACAACTGCTATTTATTTTAGTAATGAAAGTGGTGTACATCAAAATATAACTTGGCAAGAATTAGAGCGTAAGGTTGCTGCAATGGCCAGTTGTTTAAAATCTTTAGGTGTTTCTAAAGGCGACAGGGTTGTGGCTTTTTTACCAAACGTTCCAGAAGCTACCATAGGGTTTCTTGCAACAAATGCATTAGGTGCTATTTGGTCTAGTACCTCTCCTGATTTTGGTACTGAAAGTGTAGTAAACAGATTTGCACAAATTAAGCCTAAAGTACTTATTGCTGTTGACGGCTATAGTTATAACGGTAAATCTTACGATAAAAGTCCAATAGTAAAAGCCATTGTTTCTGAGCTTCCAACGTTAAAAAAAGTAATACTACTACCATATCTTGATAAAACCGCCTTAGATAATTTCTCTAAAGCATTATATATCGATATCAATACGGTTTTAGAAAGCCATGTAAGCCCTTTACAATTTGAGCCTGTAGATTTCAATCATCCCATTTGGGTATTATACTCTTCGGGTACAACAGGCCTTCCAAAAGCTATTGTACATTCTCACGGAGGCATACTATTAGAACATCTAAAATATATGGCATTACATAATGATGTGCATGATGGCGAACGCTACTTTTGGTTTACAACAACGGGTTGGATGATGTGGAATTTTTTACAATCGGCCCTACTCGTGGGTGCGTCCATAGTGCTTTACGATGGTTCGCCTACATATCCTAAATTTGATGCGCTTTGGGAATTTTCAGAAACTCTTAAAGTCAATCATTTTGGTACCAGCGCCCCGTATTTAGTCGCTAACATGAAAAAGAACATTAACCCACAAACAAACCATAATCTATCAACCATACGCTCTATAAGTTCTACAGGAGCGCCTTTACCTTCTGAAGCTTTTGATTACGTATATAACACGGTAAAAAGTGATGTTTGGCTCGCTTCTATGGCTGGAGGTACCGATGTGTGTACTGCTTTTGTGGGTGGCATTCCTACTTATGCAGTATACTCTGGAGAAATTCAATGTAGAGCTTTAGGTGTTTCGCTACATGCTTTGGATCATAAGGGCGAACCCATTACAGATGCATTGGGCGAAATGGTAATTGATAAACCTATGCCTTCAATGCCTATTTACTTTTGGAATGATGAAGATGATGCAAGATATAAAGCCTCTTATTTTGAAGATTATCCGGGTAAATGGCGCCATGGCGACTTCATTAAAATAAACTCAAAAACTAACGGATTAGTAATATATGGACGCTCAGACGCTACTTTAAACCGCCATGGTATTAGAATTGGCACTAGCGAAATTTACAGCGCAGTTCATAAAATTAATGCTGTAGAAGATGCATTAATTATAAATATAGAATTAGATAAAGGGAAACATTATATGCCACTGTTTGTAAAACTTAAACCTGGTTTTGAACTTAATGAAACCCTAAAGTCGCAAATAAACCAACAGTTAAAAACAGACTACTCGCCACGACATGTCCCTGATGAAATTATTGAAGTACATGATATTCCATACACCATAAGTGGCAAAAAAATGGAAGCCCCCATAAAAAAGATTTTAATGAAAATGCCTCTTGAAACTTCTATAAATTTAGATGCGATGCGCAATCCGGAATCGGTAGACTTTTTTATCGCTTTTGCTAAACAGATATAAACTTACACAAGATATAATGGCTATTGTTTTTAAAAAACCACCTATCATAATATAAAAGTTATTTTTTTAATTTGGTAGTGGCACTACTAGTTAACCAAAGTCTAAATCGTCAGGCATATCATCTTCTTCAGGATCTTCTTCTCCATCAATCACGGTTTTACCAGTGGCTTGAGAACAATCTACCGTAATAGACAAGTTACTAGGCGCTTCAAAATCTTCTTTTGATACGTTTAACGTTTCATCAGCATAACAACTTTTCATATATAAACCCCAAATAGGTAGTGCCATTGCCGCACCTTGCCCGTAAGTAATGGTTCTAAAATGCACAGCTCTATCTTCACCACCAACCCAAACGCCAGTAACTAAATTAGGAACCATGCCCATAAACCAGCCATCACTTTGGTTTTGTGTAGTTCCTGTTTTTCCTGCTATAGAGTTTGTAAATTCATAAGGATATCCTGTAACCACTTCTCGATAATCTACTCTATAAGAGTCTGCACCTTTACTTCTTAAACGTGCACCAGAGCCTTCTTGCGTAACACCTTCCATAAGTTTTGTAGCTACATACGCTGTTTCTTCACTTAATACATCTCTTGTTTTTGGCTTAAATTGGTATAATAACGTGCCATTTTTATCTTCAATACTGGTTACCATTACAGGCTTGGTGTATACGCCTTTATTAGCAAATGTAGCATAAGCGCCTACCATTTCGTATAAACTGATATCTGGAGTTCCTAATGCAATAGAAGGCACTGGTGGAATATCAGACTCTATGCCCAATTTCGCAGCCAAATCTGCAACGGTTTGTGGGCCAACTTTATCAATTAAACGTGCTGTAACTGTGTTTACAGAGTTTGCTAAGGCATTTTTTAAACTTCTATTCCCTCCATAATCGTTATTAGAATTCTTAGGGCACCATTCTTCAGGATTACCGTATTTGTTGGCTTCAATACAAAAAGGTGTGTCAGGAAATTCATCACAAGGCGAAAAATGCAATTGATCTATTGCGGCGGTATACACAAATGGTTTAAAGGTAGAGCCTATTTGGCGTTTCCCTTGCTTCACCATATCGTATTGAAAATGCTTATAATCCATTCCGCCAACCCAAGCTTTAACATGGCCTGTGCGCGGATCCATAGACATCATACCTGTGCGCAAAAACGATTTGTAATAACGCATAGAATCTATAGGTTTCATTATGGTATCAATTTCAGAGGGCTTACCTTCTTTCCACGCGAAAACCGACATGGAAGCGGGTTTACTAAAAGAAGCAATAATTTCTTTATCAGATTTTTTCAAATCATACTTCATATGTCTCCATCGTTCAGATTGGCGCATAGAGCGTTTTAACAATGCATCAATCTCATCATTATCTAATTCTAAAAATGGTGTTGTTGGATTTCTTTTTGGTGTATTCTGAACAAAAAACTCAGCTTGTAACCTTGGCATATGTTGTTGTACCGCATCCTCGGCATATTTCTGCATACGCGAATCAATGGTGGTGTAAATAGTTAGTCCATCATTATATAAACTCCATTTTGTACCATCTGGTTTCGGGTTCTGCTTTATCCAATCCTTCATAAAACCAGCTAAATATCCTCTAAAATAGGTTGCCATCCCATCACGGTGCGATTGTGGGGTGTATTTTAAATCTAATTCTGTTTGTTGAAGTGAATCTTTTAGTTTTGCATCGATGTAGCCATACTTTTCCAATTGCGCTAAAACGACATTGCGTCTATTTCTCACACCTACAGGATTTCGTCTTGGATTATAAAGTGATGAATTTTTAAACATACCCACCAACATAGCCGATTCTTTTAAGCTTAATTCGTTTGGTTCCTTATCAAAATATATACTTGAGGCGCTTCTAATACCATCTGCATTATTTCCAAAATCATAAATATTAAAGTATTGTGCTATAATTTCTTCTTTAGTATATTGTGTTTCTAAGCGTGTAGCTATAACCCATTCTTTAATCTTTTGGGTAAGTGCTTCAAACTTATTTCTAGACCTTACGCCCACAAACAATTGTCTAGAAAGCTGTTGAGATATTGTACTTGCGCCTCCTCGTCCTCCAAGAAAAAATAAAGCTCTTAAAGTGCCTCTAGAATCAATACCGGCATGGTCATGAAATCTTGCGTCCTCGGTAGCAACCAAAGCGTCAACTAAATTTTTAGGTAATTCTTCAAACCCTACAGGTGTTCTATTATCATTGAAATAAAATTTCCCTATAGTTTTTCCATCAGAAGATATAATTTCAGTAGCCAAATTTGTTTTTGGATTTTCTAATTGAGTGTGATCAGGCATTTCTCCCAATACTCCCCATGACGCTAATAAAAATATTAAAATAATAGCCAAAATACCGCCTAAAAACACCATCCAAAACCATCGAATGTATTTTGAAAACCCCTGAACTGCTGCAGTTTCTTTTTTTGCTTTTGCCATGATACGTTTAAATACTTAAAATTAGTTGTTAGGTTTTGGTTTTTCAACTCTAAAACCAACATCTGTAATACCTTCTAAATTTATAACACCATTTACTTTTCCGCTTTCTCGCATTGCGTGTTGTATGTGCACTTTGTATGCGCCGGGTTCGTTAAAAACAACTTGCTCTTTATACCAAAACTTGTTTTCTTTTACATCGGTAATGCCTGTGCCTAAAAGTTTACCTGATGCTTCTGCCATTCGGTATTCTAAAGTGTCTTTAATTATTTTTCCGTGAGGAAAGTTCATTTCAACAATTAAAAATAGATTGTTATACTTATATGCATTGGTATTTCTAAGATTTACAAATAAATTGTAGGGATTGATAGTATCTGGAGGGTTTATTGTAAAACTAACTACAGAATCTTTATGCCACTGGTTTGGCACAGCTTTGTATACATCAAAAACACGGTTTTCATCACAAGACATGACGCATAAAACCAATGCTAATACTAAAACGCTATTTTGGATTATTTTTAGCATTCTGTGGTTTCCTTTTTGTGTTGCGTCTTCGTTTGTTGTTTTGGTTGGAGTTTTTTGTGCCAGCTGTTTGTTTTTTATCGCCTTGGTTGTTTTTAGCATTACCTTGTTTGCCCCTGTTATTAACTTTGTTACCACCCTTGCGCTTATTAGTTCTACGTTTGTTATTGCGTTTTGGATTATCAAAGCGTGTTAAACTATCTTGTCCAACAACGTTCTCAAATTCTACTTTAGTATGTTCTGCAAGGTCTAAAGCATATTCTTCAAGACTTGTTACTGTTTTATTTTGTTTGTTTAATTCAATAATCTCGTTGGCTTGCTGTACTGTTATTTTATGCCAATTCATCCACTCACCTTCGTAGGCATACCACATATGACCTTTAAAAATATCGGTTTTTTGACATACCGCAGTCCCTTTTTCGGTTTTTAGTTTTATATCCGTTTTAGGAAACGCCTTTAAAGCATCTAAATACGAATCGAGTTCGTAATTTAAACAACACTTTAATTTCCCACACTGTCCTGCTAATTTTTGAGGATTTAATGATAATTGCTGGTAGCGTGCTGCAGAGGTGCTTACCGATCTAAAATCTGTTAACCATGTAGAGCAACATAATTCGCGCCCACAAGACCCAATACCACCTAATCGTGCCGCTTCTTGACGAAAACCTACTTGTTTCATCTCAATGCGCGTTCTAAATTCTCTGGCAAATAGTTTTATAAGTTCTCTAAAATCTACACGCTCTTCTGCGGTGTAGTAAAATGTAGCTTTACTTGCGTCGCCCTGAAATTCAATATCAGAAATCTTCATTTGCAATTTCAAATCAATTGCAAATTGGCGCGCCTTAACCTTCATTGGCTCTTCTCTATCTCTAGCTTTTTGCCAAATATCAATGTCTTTTTGGCTTGCTTTTCTGTATATTTTTAAAACATCTTCACCTTCAGGAGCACAATTTTTACGTTTCATTTGTACACGTACCAACTCTCCTGTTAAGGTAACCATACCAATATCATGACCCGCTTGCGCTTGTGTAGCCACAATATCGCCAATACTTAGCGTTAAATTTTCGGTGTTTTTGTAGTAGTGTTTTCTACCGTTTTTATAACGTACCTCAACCCAATCAAAAGGTGTTTCACCATTTGGAAGAGACATGTTTGCTAACCAATCAAAAACGGTTAGTTTATTACAACTATCTGTCCCACAAGTACCATTATTTTTGCAACCCTTTGGAGAGCCGTCTTTAGTTGAGCAACTTGCACAAGCCATATGTTATATATTGAATTCGTTAATAATTAGATTATTACGAATGAAGATTCATACCAAATTTGTCTTAAAACACTAAAATTGCTTTAATGTGTAAATATAGGATTATCTATGTACTTAAAAAAGAGGATTAACAATCTATAGCAAGTTATCTTAAAATAAGGAATCATATTAAAGCGGTATAACCACGCCTCTTAAGGTTTATTTGTCTTTAATGTCTCAAAAATATTTCTCAAATCCTTTTTATAAGGCAAGTGGTCTGCACGCCCTTTTTTAAAAATATCGTTACTATTACCTTGGCCTTTACGCAGTGCTTTTTGTTCTTCGTAAGGTAAGGCATGTATCTCTTTACAAGTGGTAGAACAACAATTGTTTAGTTCTTCTTTACACGCATCGCACTGTATAAATAACAAATGGCAAGCATCATTAGCACAATTGGTATGCACATCAAACGGCGCACCACATTGGTGGCATTGTGCAATAACATCGTCGCTTATTTTTTCAGCTCTACGCTCATCAAATACAAAGTTTTTACCTATAAATTTATTTTCTAAATCGTGTTCCTTTACCTGTCTAGTATACTCAATAATACCGCCTTCTAACTGAAACACGTTTTTAAAACCCTTATGCTTAAAATACGCACTGGCCTTTTCGCAACGTATACCACCTGTGCAATACATTACTAAATTTTTATCGGTTTTGTGGTCTTTTAAATCGTGTTCTATAATATCTAAAGACGCTCTAAAAGTATCCACATCGGGCGTAACCGCATTTTTAAAATGCCCAATCTCGCTCTCGTAATGGTTACGCATATCTACCAAAACCGTATTATCATCTTCAATAAGCGTATTAAATTCATCGGCATCAACATGAACGCCTTTGTTGGTAACATCAAAAGTAGCATCGTTCAAACCATCGGCCACAATTTTATGGCGCACTTTCACTTTTAGTTTTAAAAACGACATGTTGTCTTGCTCCACAGCAATATTTAAACGAATGCCTTTTAAAAAATCAATACTATCTAAATGATTTTTAAAGTCTTGAAAACGATCTGCAGGAAGCGATAATTGCCCATTTATACCTTCGGTTGCCACATAAATACGCCCTAAAACGTCTAATGTGTTCCAAACTACAAACAGTTCATCTCTAAATTCTTGAGGGTTTTTAATGTGCGCATACTTGTAAAAAGACAGCGTTAATCGTTCCTTACCGGCCTCCTCGATTAATGTAGCTCTCTCCTTCGCGCTTAACGTATTGTACAGTTGCATGCTATACCAATTTTTAAGGTTAAAGATTTTTTTCAACCACAAAAGTACAATTTATTAGTAATTACGCTAATTTCAAACTATTATTTTGGGCGCTACCCCAACTAAGGTTGGGGTCGGGCTTTCCGCTATATCTTTCTGCGAAGGTGTTACAAATATGTTTTAGTATTGGTCTCGTTAATAAACATATAGCTTAATTTTAAAAAAAATACACAAAAGTTTCGCATAAAGGATGCCGCTACTATCCCTAGCGCAACTCTCCGCCAAAGTATATTTTATATCAAAACTTAAATACTATTTGCAAAAATAAGCGCATCCCGCCTCTGTCGGGATGAGTTCAACCATAAACTACTATGCGTTTTTCAAACTTTAGTAGTTTGGGTTTTACTCATAAAAAAAGCGCTTCAAGTAAAACGAAGCGCTTTTTTGAGTAACTCGGTATTAAAAATTTTTCTTTTTCATAACCAATTTTCAACAGAGTTAGCTGCAATGGGCTTAACAATTTTCTACACATTCATGATACAATAATTGAAACGCCTAATGCTTTATATAAAATGGAATTTAGAGACTATTTTTTTCTTTTTCACAGCAAAATCTCTCCACTTTATAAAGTAGATGCACTACAAACAAAAAGGTTGCGTCAAGTCCTTAAAAATTATTATTAAAATTAAAAAAGCCGACTTTAAAATACGCAAACTACTGTTGAAAACTATTATTGTAACATCTATAAACTTATAGTATTTTAGCATGAATAATTTTACATCAAAAAAGATAATGAGCAGCGAAAAAGAAGCAAAATTAAAAGCACTAAAACTTACTTTAGACAAATTAGATAAAGCCTACGGTAAAGGTACCGTAATGAAAATGAGTGATGCCGCAGTGGTTGATGTAGAAGCCATCCCATCAGGATCATTAGGGTTAGATATTGCATTAGGCGTTGGCGGTTATCCACGTGGTAGAGTAGTAGAAATTTATGGGCCAGAATCATCAGGTAAAACCACGCTTACATTACATGCTATTGCCGAAGCTCAAAAAGCAGGAGGTATTGCCGCATTTATTGATGCAGAACATGCTTTTGATAGGTTTTATGCCGAAAAATTAGGTGTAGATATTGATAACCTCATTATCTCACAACCAGACAATGGTGAACAAGCTCTAGAAATTGCCGATAATTTAATTCGCTCTGGTGCTATCGATATTGTAGTAATAGATTCTGTAGCAGCTTTAACACCAAAAAGTGAGATAGAAGGCGAAATGGGAGATTCTAAAATGGGCTTACATGCCAGATTAATGTCTCAAGCCTTACGTAAATTAACAGCATCCATAAGTAAAACCAATTGTACGGTTATATTTATTAACCAATTACGTGAAAAAATTGGTGTTATGTTTGGTAACCCAGAAACAACAACAGGTGGTAACGCCTTAAAATTTTATGCTTCTGTAAGAATAGATATTCGTAGATCTACACAAATAAAAGACAGCAATGGCTCTGTTTTAGGAAATAAAACGCGTGTTAAAGTGGTAAAAAATAAAGTAGCACCACCTTTTAGAATGTGCGAATTTGATATTATGTATGGCGAAGGGGTCTCCAAAGTTGGAGAAATACTAGATGTCGCCGTAGAGCATGACATCATTAAAAAAAGCGGTTCGTGGTTTAGTTACGGCGATACCAAACTAGGCCAAGGTAGAGATGCCGTTAAAGCTATAATAAAAGATAATCCAGAACTTTTTGAAGAGTTAGAATTAAAAATAAAGGAAGCGCTAAAAAGCGAATAAACGTTACAACTATTACATAAAAATCCTGCATAAGCAGGATTTTTTGCTTTAACACGCAACCTTTTAGTGTGTACCGCATCTAAAAATAAAGATAAATTAACCCAAATTGAATTGTCGTAACATGCGCTAAAAGTAATTACGCATCAACAAACTGTGTAAAGTTTTTGGCAAATTGCAGATGACAATGATTTAAATTAAAAAATACAGATGAAAAAGTTTTTTATTCTAAGCTTTCTTGTGGCTCTATTTTTTTCATGTAGCGTAGATGATGATACTATAAATTTTAATTTAGAATTATTACCTATAGAAAGTGTTGACATCCCAGAAGAGTTTACCTTGGGCGAAGTGTTTCCTATTACAGTTACCTACCAAAGGCCAACAACATGTCACACCTTTAGAGAGTTTTATTATGCAAAACATAATAACGAAAGAACTGTTGCAGTTATTAATACAGTTTTTGAAAATAATGATTGCCAAGATATAGCAGACGATATGCTTACGGCTACGTTTGATTTTAAAGTAACTAGCAATGGCTCTTACATATTTAAGTTTTGGCAAGGTAAAGATGAAAATGATGAAGATATATTTTTAGAAATAGAAGTGCCAGTAACCAACTAAATCGAGTTTTAATTAATCTTTGTATCGCTTGGGTTTAGACCAACTCATAGAAAAATGTAAAAGCAATGATACTAAAGCACAAGGGGAATTATATAAGCTCTTTTCGGGCAAGTTATTTTCTACATGCTTAAAGTATTCGCGCAATTATGTAGAAGCAGAAGATAATTTACAAGATGCATTTTTAACTATTTTTAGTAAGATAGAACAATACAAATACAAAGGCTCTTTTGAGGGTTGGCTAAAACGTGTTACAGTAAACACTGTATTGCAACGCTACCGAAACGAAAAAGTATTTGATATTATAAATGAAAATATAATAGAAGATGTTGAAATAGAGATAGACGAGGAGCAAGTATCCATCGATTTTCTTCTAAAAAGCATTCAAGAACTACCCGACAGATACAGATTGGTATTTAACCTTTACGTGCTTGACGGGTATTCGCATAAAGACATAGCAGAAATGCTAAAAATTAATATAGGTACTTCAAAATCTAACTTAGCAAGAGCTAGACATATTTTGAAGCAAACTATAGAAACATATAATAAAAAGCAAAACCTACAATCCTTATAATGGGAGATAAAAAAAGAATAGATAGACTATTTCAGGAACGCTTTAAAGATTTTGAAGCGCAACCTGATAATGCTGTTTGGGAAAACATAGAAGCTAAACTTAACGAAAAGAAGAAAAAGCGACGTGTAATACCTATTTGGTGGCGATATGCAGGTGTAGCTGCAATATTATTACTAGCCTTTACTCTTGGTTCATACATATATAATAATAGTGTAGAAACTTCTACACCACAAATTGTAGACACCAAACCAGCAGAAACTGACACTACAACAAATAGTACGTTAAATAAAAACAATACTATTGGCAATACTAATGCTACCAACGTAACTTCTGATTCTAAAACTGGTGGAAACAACGTAGCTTCGCCTTTATCAAATACTGAAAAACAAAAAAATAGCACTATAGATAAGCCAAAAGTAGCGTCACCTAACACTGCTGTTGTTACTTCAAAAGATGATAATTCTAAGCTTAAAAAAACTATAAAAAACTTCAAAAATTCTAAAGTATCACCAAAAAATAATGCGACTAAATTAATTGCTGATAATACAGTAAATACCCATAAAGCAGAAGTTAAAGATAAGGTTACTTTAAACAATACTGCAACCGCTGGTACTACAACGCAAATTACACAGCAAAAACCCACTGTTGTTGCTTCAGATGTAAATAAAAATAAAATAAAAACAAATGTAACTTCAAATAATAACCCAACTGAAACCAATACGGTAGCTGCCGAAACTACCACTAAAAACGAAGATGAAACTATTGAAGCTGCTATTGAAAAAAACAAGGCATTACTTGAAGAAGAAAAAACAGAAGTTGCAACGTTAAATAAATGGAGTGTTACACCCAATGTTGCACCTGTATATTTTAGTAGTTTGGGTAAAGGCTCGTCTATTGATGCGCAGTTTAACGAAAATTCTAAAAGCGGTGAAGTTAATATGAGTTATGGCCTTAACGCCAGTTATGCTATTACTAAAAGGCTTACGGTACGCTCTGGAATAAACCGTGTAAATCTAGGCTATAATACTAACGATGTGGTAGTATTCTCTTCAGTAAATGCCAGTGCAAATGCTAAAACCTTAAATACGTTAAGTGGTAATATTGCAAATAATAACGCGCAAAATACTGCAATACGCGCTGGTGAGAATACCACAATTATGAGTGCTACTGCATTTAAATCTAGTAGTATTGATGCTTTAAATACTAATAATACCAGTATAAACCAATCGTTTGGGTTTATAGAAGTGCCTCTAGAATTGCAATATGCAATTTCTACAAAACGCTTTGGTATTAATGTTATTGGTGGCTTTAGCTCGTTATTTTTAAATAACTACGTGTCCACTTCTATAATAGATGGGCAGCAAGTACGTTTACAAGAAGACACGGTTATTAATAACACAAGTTATAGTGCCAACTTTGGTTTGGGTTTAAATTATAAAGTATCAAAAAAAATAAATTTGAATTTAGAGCCTTTATTCAAATATCAAATAAATACATTTAGAAATACGTCTGGTGATTTTCAACCCTTCTTTATTGGGGTGTATACCGGATTCGGAATTAAATTTTAGGTTTTTGGTTAGATTGATATTAGTTTTCTTAAGCTAGAAAATTAATGTCTTTAAAAACTGCTCTACCCCCAGAGCAGTTTTTTTTGCTTAAAAAGGTTTTTTGATTGTAACTTTTAAAGATGAAAAAGTAGTGATACCGCCTTTAATTCCTACTTACTAAGAGAGAAACTTATATATATGAATTTCCCCTCTAAAAAAAAGGGGTCAAGGGGTGTTCAAAATATTATAGCCTGTATAGGCTTATCCAAATATTTTTAGTTGACTCAAAATCACTCTTCTAGAGCTTTCATTTAAACGTCTAGTATCTTCAACAGTCAACCCTTCTGTTGGAATAAATTTATGAATCTTAGCACGCATCTTTCCTGGGCTTCCACTAAAAAAGGTATAAGAAAATCGCTTTTTATTATCAGCAAAGGTAACAGGTACAACGGGTATTTGATGGTTTACGGCCAACCTAAAGGCACCATCCTTAAATTCATCCAACAACACAGATTCATCTGGCACACCGCCTTCAGGAAATATACAAATACTTAAGCCTTGTTTTAAACGCTTTTGTGCGCTTAAAAATACAGCACGACGACTTTCTGGAGAGCTTCTATCTACTAAAATGCACGTACGTTTATAGAAAAAACCAAATAGCGGAATTTTAGCTAATTCTGCTTTCCCTACAAATACAAAGGGATTTTTAACAGCCACAAGCATTAACATAATATCTGCCATAGAGGTATGGTTAGCTATAAACATGTAACTTTTATTAGGTTTAGGTGTTTGTTCGCGTTCAATACGATACCTAAATCCCATACCTATTAAAATACATCTAGCCCACACCCGTGCTAACCTAAAAAATAAGGGATACCAAGACTCCTTTAAAATAGAAATTAATAAAAATGGAAACATTAGTATTATAGGCAATGCCACGAGTATATAAAACCATATGCGGTATAACAACCAAAAGATGTACTTAAAAACTATCATTACTGCCAAAAATAAGCAATTGTATTGAGGTTTTTATGAAATCGTTTACCTTTGCTTTTGGTTAAAAACTCAAGTTTAATTTAAATTAGATTTCCACTTTCGTGGGAATGACGAAATGGCAAGAATACTCACAGGCATACAAAGTACAGGAACACCGCATTTAGGGAATATTTTAGGCGCAATTATGCCAGCAATTAAAATGGCTGAGAACCCTAAAAACGATGCTTACTTGTTTATTGCAAACCTGCATACCTTAACGCAAATAAAAGATGCTGCAACACTTAGAGAAAACACCTATTCTACAGCGGCAACGTGGTTAGCTTTTGGTTTAGACATAGAAAAAACTGTGTTTTACAGACAAAGTGATATTCCGCAGGTAACCGAACTGTCTTGGTATTTAAGTTGTTTTTTTCCATACCAACGTTTAACCTTAGCTCACAGTTTTAAGGATAAGGCAGACCGTTTAGAAGATGTGAATTCTGGACTGTTTACCTATCCAATGCTTATGGCTGCCGATATTTTATTATACGATGCCAACATTATTCCCGTAGGAAAAGACCAATTACAACATATTGAAATGACGCGTGATGTGGCGTCTCGTTTCCACGCGCAAGTAGGCGACACATTTGTACTGCCAGAAGGTAAAATTCAAGAAAACACCATGCTGATTCCTGGAACAGATGGCGAAAAAATGAGCAAAAGTAGAAACAATACGATTAATATTTTTCTAACTGATAAAAAACTGCGTAAGCAAATCATGTCCATTAAAACAGATAGTACAGCTCTTGAAGATCCAAAAGACTGGAGCACCTGCAACTGTTTTGCAATATATAGTTTGCTAGCTGATAATGCACAAATTGCTGAAATGAAAGCTAACTACGAAAAAGGCGGTTATGGCTACGGACATGCTAAACAAGCCCTTTTTGAATTAATTATAGACAAATTTGCTGAACCCCGTGAGCGCTACAACCACTACATGAATAACTTAAGTGAAATTGACAAGGCCTTGACTATTGGTGCTGAAAAAGCCAAAAAAATAGCTAATGGGGTTTTAGATAGAGTAAGAGAAAAGGTTGGGTATTAAAATGAAAAACAACCTACTTTTAACTATCCTTTTATTAAATTCAATTTATAGTACTTGCCAGCAACGGTTTTATCCAAATACTAAACTATATGTAAACGGTAATTCTGCTTTAATAGGTAACAATATTTTAAGCAAACACAGCAAAAAATCTATTAATGAGAATCTTATAAACGATTTTACCGAAATGAAATTTATTGATGTTGATGATAATGCAGAAACATTTTCATCAAGTCAAGCCAATTTAAAGCTTATAGAAGCAAACGCAGAAATTGAATATGCTGCATTATATTGGAGCGCTATTTACGCCTCCGACAAAGGAAAGAAAGAACTTAAAAGCTTTAAAAGAAAAGGTAAGCTTTATAAAAAATATGTTTATAAAGGTAACGACACACGCTCTACAAATGTAAATACTGTTTTATTTAAAACGCCAAATAGTAATTACAACCGTATTACTGGAAAAGTAATTTTTGATGCCTTCAATATTAAAGATACCTTACCAGAAATTAAACCTTATGTTTGTTATGCTGATGTAACACAGCTTTTAAAAAACAACACACCGTTAAACGGCACCTATACCGTGGCAAATATTAAAGCAACCGAAGGTTTTGTTTCGGGAGGTTCTGCAGGTGGGTGGCTACTATACGTTATCTATAAATCGAAAACTGCAACCCCAAAATATTTTACTACGTATAATGGTTTTTTAAGTGTTTTTAGAGAGCCTGTTACTATTAGATTTAACGATTTTAAAACACCCGAAGAAGGCAAAATAGAAACATCATTACTTCTTGGCGCCTTAGAGGGTGATCAAAAATTCAAATCAGATCACTGCTCTTTTTACAACTACCAAACCAATAGTTATACGCCATTATCTAACAATCTTAGACCCAAGTTAAATTTTTTCAACAGCACTATTTCTATAGACAATACAAATTTTATTGACAGACACCCCAATAGTGTAAACACATTTGGATTTGATGCTTTAAAATTTAAGTTGCCCAATAAAAACAATAGTTTAATAGCTCCAAATATATCTGAAGCAACACTACAACTTAATAGTAAAGCAGACCAGTTTTACTTATTTTTTGTTGCTTTTGAAACTGAAATATCTCCAATTTATAAAGCGCTTAAAAACGATGAAAACGCTATTGTTGTATTACACAATAACAATAACACTAGTGAAGATGAAGGTCTCACAAAAATCAAGAAATTAAAAACTACTATAATTCCGTCGGTTGAAAAAGGATATTATTTAGTTACCAATGTTTTTTCAAAAAAAAATAATGCAGCCAATTGGATTAAAAATTTAAAAGATAAGGGATACACGCCCAAATCGTTTGTAAATCCAGAAAATGGCTGGGTTTATGTTTATCTCGATATAAATTTAAACCTAATAGCCATTTACCAAAAACAAAAAGAATTTTTAAAACTTAACGATTTTAAAGATATATGGGTTTTAAAAATAAATCTTTAAATCACCTCAAATAATTTACCAGGTAAAGGCCTTACTACGCCTTTTAATTCCATATTCAGTAAAATACTTGCGGTTTTAAATATTGGCAAGTAACAGCCTAAGGCTATCATATCTAGTTGCGCTTTTTCGTTTTCTTTTAAGTAATTATAAATGAGTTTTTCAGTAGTATCTAACTCCACAAATAATTGTTTTTGCACCACAGGCTTTTCGTTGTCCTCCAGTTGCCAATTCAAAATATAAGGCAGATCTAAAGGAGACGTCATCATGTGTGCTTTTTGGTATTTAATTAGGTTGTTACATCCCATACTCAACTGGTCGGTAATGCGACCAGGTATAGCAAATACATCGCGGTTGTAGGAATGCGCAATATCTGCGGTAACTAAACTACCGCCTTTTTCAGCAGATTCAATTACAACAGTTGCCTGACTTAGGCCTGCTATAATTCGGTTGCGTTTTAAAAAATTAGTTTTATCAAACTTACTTGTACTCCAAAAATCTGAGAAAAACCCACCGTTTTTTTCAACATCAACCATATACTTTTTATGCACTTTTGGGTAAATTTGGTTTAATCCATGAGCTAAACAACCTATGGTTTGCAACTTGTGTTTAATAGCCAGTTTATGTGCTGTAATATCTGTACCATAAGCAAAACCCGAAACAATTATTGGATTGTACGGCGTTAGCGCTTCCATTAGTTTTTCGCAAAATGCAATACCGTTGGTTGTAATTTTTCTAGTGCCAACTATGCTTATCACATGTGGGTTATTCAAATCTATATTTCCCGTTTGAAATAGTAAAATTGGACCGTCAATACAATGTTTTAAACGCTCTGGGTAATCGGCATCTTCAAAATAAGACACCTTTATAGCGTTTTCCTTAATAAAAGTAATTTCTTTTTCAGCTTCAATTACATGCCGCGAGTCATACAATTGGCTAAGTACAACCTCGCCAATACCATCAATTTTTAAAAGACGCGCTTTTTTTTCTTTTAAAACCGCTTGGGCAGAACCACAGTGCGCAATTAACCGTTTAGCAATAACATCGCCAACATTTGGTACGTGCTGTAAGGCTAAGGTGTAAAGTAGGTCGTTCTCTGTCATTTAAGCTTTAAAATTTCTTTGCAAGAAAAGGATTTTTTTTATTGAACGCATCAAAGCATTTTTTCATGGGTTACAAAATAATCTTTTTTTACCCATTTTTCGCTAGTTTTTAATTCGGTAACTATGGCTATGCTACTAAAATATGCCCTAACTCAGCAAAACATCGTTATTTTTCGGTTTCACCAAAAAAGCCTACACGCGTTAATTGTTAATAAATAGTTAAGTCAAAAATTTGATAGAAATCCTTTTTTTTTAAATTTGCCTCATGCAATTAGAAACCTTCATTAGCGATTTATTATACAGATACGAATGTGTGATTGTGCCTGACTTTGGTGCTTTTTTAACTGAGCGTCAATCGGCTACCGTAAATGAAACTACTAATTCATTTTATCCACCAAGAAAAATTATTGCGTTTAATGAGCAAATTCAAAATAACGATGGTTTACTGGCGCGCTATATTGCCGATGTAGAAAAAATTCCTTTTGAAGTTGCCGTTAAAAAAATTAAAAAACGCGTTAAGGTCTTAAAATCGTATTTAACGCAAGGTGAGACGATCTCGTTTCATAATATTGGTGAGATTATTTTTAATGCTGAAGGAAAAATAGTTTTTGAACCATCATACAGTCTTAACTATCTTACGGATGCATTTGGTTTATCTCAATTTGAATCTGAGGTGGTAACACGAGAAGTACACAAAGAAACCGTAGCTGCTATTGAGGAGGTTACACCTATTACAATTACTCAAGAAAAACGTACTGCAACAGGCTCATCAACCAACAAAGGGTATTTAAAATACGCTGCTGTGGCATTAATAGCTTTAACTTTAGGTGGTGTAATGGCATCAAAATATTATGTTGGTGAGATTGAAGCACACAACCAACTTGCACAACGAAAAGCTGCACTACAGCTTGAAACTAAAATTCAAGAAGCTACGTTTAGTTTAAATCCACTACCAGCCGTTACCTTAAACGTTACCAAACAAACGGGCAATTATCATATTGTTGCTGGTGCTTTTAGAGTAGAAGATAATTGCGATAAAAAAGTAGCACAATTAAAAGCTGATGGTTTTAGTGCTAGAAAAATTGGTGCAAATCGGTACGGTTTACATCAAGTAGCTTACGCTAGTTATGAGAGCAGACTTGAGGCATTAAAAGCCTTAAGAAGCATTAAAACATCGCATAATAAAGATGCGTGGTTGTTGGTTCAGAAATTGGATTAAGAATTCCTACTACAATTCGTTTAAATTTTTTAACTAAAATTTTAACCCAAAATTAAACCGCATTGGTGTATCTGGGTTAAGGTTTGGATTTGTTACAGCATTTGTATTCTTAATAGAATATTTTAAAGAAAACTCCCCAGAGGTAGTTTCAGAAAATTGGTAAGTAGAACCCAAAAAACCCGAAGCATCTAAGCGGCTAAACCCAGTTTTTACAGGCTCTAACAAATTAGTGGTGTAATTAGTAACGCTGCTAAACTCTGTGCCTATAGCAAGCACCCATTTTTTAGTTATGCTAAATTCTACTAATAAAGGTAACTCAAATTGGTTAAACGCACCGTAATTTGCCATATAGGCTCCAGTGTTTAGGTTGATGTTTTGTGTGAGTGGTTTGCGTAGCTTGTAACCAGATTTAAAGAGGCTGTAATTTTGACTAAGGTTTCCAGTGTCCTGAGCATTTATCGCTGTACCAATTACAAACGCTATTAAAAAGGAAATAGATTGTTTCATAATATTCTATTTAAAACAGTATACCTAAACCAAGTCTTATTGTGTTTCGTTTACCTTCAAAAATCTCTAAAACCAAATCTTCTATTTGAGATGTAAAACTTTTTGCAAACCTAAATTCAGCAAAGACTTTTCTACTAAAATCGTATTGAAACCAATTTCTCCAGAAAGACCAAAATTTTTAAATCGGTAATTGGTTGCTTCAAAAGAATCGTTATCATTATCTAATATAAAATCTAATTTTGGGCCTGCAAATACAGCCCATTTTTTAAAAAATCGGTATTTTAAATGCACTGGTATTTCTATAAAATGATAATCGTATGTATAAGAAAATAATATTTCGTTTTCTAAATTCCAGTGTTCATTTAAGCGCGTATCTGTAAAAAACTGGCATAAAGTTCTATACCAACGTAGCCTGTAAGTGTACCATCTAATTCCTCTCCTAATACTCTACTATTATTAATTCCTGCTTTAAAACCAAAATGGGTGGTATTTTTTTCGTTTTGTGAAAAACAACTGTACACCGCTAATAAACCTACTATTAAAATTTTATGCATTTTTATTTTGTATTGTTTATAAAAGCTACCTAGCTCCTCACTAATTAGCCTTATAATTTAATAAGTTACCAAGTTAAAGCCAATTCTTTTATAACCCCATTTTGCCTGTACTGTCCTTTCATCATGCGGTTTTGTAAAACCCCCATTACGCTTGTAATATTTATAATTTTAAAACATTATAGGCTATTTTAAAATATGGAAAATAAGTAGGATTTGTAAATTTTTCATAAGGTGTATCTTTAGTAAAATAGGTGCCTAATGAAATTTCTACTCGTTTGCGATTATATCCTACTTCGTATTTCATTGGAGTAAATCTATAATCTAATTGAGAAACACTCCAATTAAAAAGTTCTCCATCACTAGTGAAAAAGGGTTCCGTTTCACTATAATCAGAGTTGCCATTCATAAAAGACTTCCCTATTGTAAAATGAAATTTACCCTTTTTAGTTAATTTTATAAAATAGGTTAATTCAAAATGGGTATCTATAAATATTGCTTTTTCAGTTATCTTTGAAACACTCGTTGTAGACCTTTCTATTGGAAACAAGACGGTTTCATTTCTAAATGTATGGCCAAAATTTATACTTAAATTTTTAAATACAAAAAATTGTAATTTATATCCTATAGCTAAACCAGAATTTTGTAGATCTCTATTAGTAAATGCAGAGGATCCTTCTGAAAACACTGGATTAAATTTCGAATACGGAGTAATTCTATTTTCTAACTCTAATTTTAAATACAGATTATTCTTTTTAAATTCGAATTCATTTATTTCCTTTTGGCTAAAGCAAAATAATGGTAGCGCCAGTAATATAAATAAGACAATTTTTTTCATTCTTTTTTTGAGATTTTTACATAAGCAAGATATCTATTGGAAATTAACAGGTTAGTATATCGTAAAACTTGTAAGTGAAATCTATTTTTATTGTTACAATTTCTCAAATTTCAAAAAAATAAATTGAGTATTGCAAACTTTTTTGTTGAGTTTCTCAACAATTTGCGGTTTTTCAAAAAACTTTCTGGGGTTTTCCCGTAATTGTAGTTTTTTGAGTGGTGGTTGCGTAGTACATATCACTATTTTTACTTTATGGATTAATACGGAAAACACCTTACCTTTGCAACATCAAAAAATAAAGATGCAAGCAAAAACTCCAGAACAATCTAAAACAACCATGACCGATATGGTTTTACCTAGTGAAACCAACCCTTTAAACAACTTATTTGGTGGTGAACTTTTAGCACGAATGGATCGTGCCGCAAGTATTGCTGCACGACGCCATAGCAGACGTATTGTTGTAACAGCATCTGTAAACCATGTGGCCTTTAATACTGCGGTGCCCTTGGGTAGCGTACTTACAGTAGAAGCTAAAGTATCTAGAGCCTTTAAAACCTCTATGGAAGTTTACATGGATGTGTGGATGGAGGATAGAGAATCTGGAGCACGTACAAAAGCAAACGAAGCTATTTATACTTTTGTAGCTGTTGACGAAACAGG
>CALDUF010000019.1 GCA_937923515.1 uncultured Flavobacteriaceae bacterium | reverse complement strand
AAAATTTTCTGTTGCATCTAATTTAGCATTTACGCTTACGTAAAACTTAATTTTTGGTTCAGTGCCACTTGGTCGTAATGCGACTTGACTACCATCTTCAGTATAATAAATGATAACGTTTGATTTTGGAATATCAAGTGTTGCTGTTTCACCAGTAATCAAGTTTTTAGAGGTTGCAGACGCATAGTCTTCAATTTTAATAACTTTAGCGCCATTAACTACTGTTAGTGGGTTTTTACGCGCATTTGTCATCATCTGTTTAATTTCCTCTGCTCCTTCAATACCTTTTTTGGTAAGTGATACTAATTTTTCTTTATAGCACCCATGCGCTACATAAAGTTTAATTAATTCTTCAAAGAAAGAACTTCCATTAGCTTTTGTAATTGCTGCAATTTCACAAGCTAAAAGGGTAGAGGTAACGGCATCTTTATCGCGAACAAAATCGCCAACCATAAATCCAAAACTCTCTTCGCCACCACCTATAAAATCTAACTCTGGGAAATCTTTTATAAGTTTAGCAATCCATTTAAACCCTGTTAAAACAATCTTATTATCAACATTATAAGCTGCTGCCAATTTGTTTAGCATAGGTGTTGACACAATGGTAGTGGCAATAAATTCTTTACCTTTTATTTTATCTTCTGCTTTCCATTTTTTCAACAGAAAGTCTACCATCATTACCATGGTTTGGTTGCCATTAAGCAGTTGCAATTCATTTTCAGAATTACGGACAGCCACACCTAATCTATCACAATCAGGATCTGTTCCTATAACAATATCAGCGCCAACTTCATTTGCCAATTCTAAAGCCAGTTTTAAAGCAGCTGGTTCTTCAGGGTTTGGCGATTTTACGGTTGGAAATCCGCCATCAGGCTTACGTTGTGCTTCAACTATATGCACATTGTTATATCCGGCACGCTTTAATGTTTCGGGTACAGCAGTAATTGACGTACCGTGTAGCGATGTAAATACAATCTTTAAATTGTTTTTAGCAGCTTGGGTAGCACCTACTTTTCCATTTTCTACAGAAGCATTTATAAATGCATCGTCAACCTCTTTTCCAATATAGGTTATCAAATCTGCATTTGCTTCAAATTTAATATTTCCGTAGTCAACGTGGTTTATCACTTCTATAACAGCCGCATCATGTGGTGGTACTAATTGTCCGCCATCTTGCCAATATACTTTATAGCCGTTATACTCTGGCGGGTTATGAGATGCAGTTAATACAATACCGCAATGGCAGTTTAAATGCTTAACTGCGAACGATAGCTCTGGTGTGGCTCTTAAGTCTTCAAATAAATAAACCTCAATACCATTTGCTGAAAATACATCAGCTACTACTTTAGCCAAAGTTTGGCTATTGTGTCTACAATCGTAGGCTATAACAGCTTTAGGTGTTTCATTCGGAAATTGTTTGTGTAAATAATCGCTTAAACCTTGCGTACTTTTACCTAATGTGTATTTGTTAATTCTATTGGTGCCAACGCCCATTATACCGCGCATACCACCTGTACCGAACTCTAAATCTTTATAGAAACTTTCTTGAATATCTTTTGGGTTATTTGCAATACTATTTTTAATAGTTTGTTGCGTTTCAGTATCAAAAGTTGGGGTTAACCAAGAATTTATGCGTTCTAAAATTTTAGGTTCAATTTGAATCATAGTGGTACGGTTTTAAATGCTAAACAAATGTACACATTTGATTAAAAATAAGACTTTATAAGCAAGCCTTTTAACTAAAAATTCACGAAAATTGGGTTCTGAAATTAAAAATTCAATTTACTTTTAATCAAGTATCGACGCTTATCTGGTCTGTTTCTTAAAATGAGTTCTCCTAAAAAGCCCGCAACAAAAAATTGTGTGCCAATAATCATGGTAACTAAGGCAAGGTAAAATGCAGGGCGTTGGGTAATTAATCGGCCTGTTGGGTTTATAAGTAATTTATCTATTCCTAAATAAAACGCAAAACCAAAACCTATTACGAACATAAGTACTCCAAGCGCTCCAAATAAATGCATTGGGCGTTTGCCAAAACGCGATAAAAACCAAATAGTAATTAAATCTAAAAAGCCGTGAATAAACCTATCTATACCAAATTTGGTTTCGCCATATTTTCGAGCTTGGTGTTGTACTACTTTTTCGCCAATATTACTAAACCCTGCATTTTTGGCTAATACAGGAATGTAGCGGTGCATTTCGCCATTTACATCAATGTTTTTTACAACGTTTTTTCTGTATGATTTTAATCCACAATTAAAGTCATGCAGCTTAACTCCTGACGTTTTTCTAGCAGCCCAATTAAATACTTTAGAGGGTAGGTTTTTGGTAATAATAGCATCGTAACGTTTCTTCTTCCAACCCGAAACCAAATCGTAACCTCCAGAAGTTATCATGTTGTATAATTCAGGGATTTCGTCTGGACTGTCTTGCAAATCGGCATCCATAGTGATGATTACATCACCTTGTGCCTTTTCAAAACCTGCATGTAGAGCTTGCGATTTTCCAAAATTTCTTAAAAAACGAATGCCTTTAACGTTGGTGTCTTTTAAGCTTAGTTGCGAAATTACTTTCCACGAATCGTCTGTACTGCCATCATCAATAAAAATAATTTCATAAGAAAA
>CALDUF010000018.1 GCA_937923515.1 uncultured Flavobacteriaceae bacterium | reverse complement strand
GTAGTTAAGTGCGCTTTAATATGTTCTTGCCCTAAAACGTCTTGAAACAGCATCGCACAAAAGTAAAGCAATTTTTTAAATATTTTGGGCGTTCCCTGCGCTCATACCTACAAGGTTTTTAGAAACCTTGCAGGATCGCTTGGGTCGGGCTTTCGGCAGTCGCTCCCTCCTGCGTCGGGGAGCTTCAACAAATGCCTCAATCCCTAACGCGGGTCTATTTGCAGAAGATGTGTTTTGGGGTTGAAGTAGTAGTTTTTTTGGAAGGTGTTTTGTTTAATATAATCAATTATTGTAAACTTATGGTCTTACCTTTTAATCCTTATTTTTTAAATTTTTGTTACACTATGCTTTATAACTCTTCAATTCCTATCTCTTTCAGATAATTCCAAGTTCCATCATAAAAATTATCGGGTCTTGTGTGATCTATACACGATCCTTTTGGTAAATAAATAACCATTCCTTGCCTTGCGCGTGTTAAAAGTACTCGATACGTGTTTTTTAGGTACGACTTACTAATTTCTTGATTGATATTTTGCCATTTAAATCCTCTAAAGGTTTGGTAGTTCCATTTGTTATTTTCAATATAAAAATTTGCTCCCCAGGCTAAACAAGACCAATCTATTTCTAAACCTTGAATGTCAAATTCTGTTGCAATTTCTTCTAGGAAATAAGAGGATCTTATATCTTTTTTATCATTTAAAAACCAGTTTGGCGCAGATATTTCATTTTTTACATTAATTCCTAATGGCCTAAGCCTTTTGGCACCAGAAGATGCTATTATTCTTGTTCTTTCACTGCCTTTAGCTTGTTTTCTAATCCAATCTTTTGCTTTAGACAGTTCGCGTGTGCTTTTTATTGGAAAATCATCCTTAATTTCTCGATAAAGTTCTTTAGATTTTTTAGTATTTAATTCTAAAAACTGGTGTACAAATTCAGATAATTTTTCAGATCTAAATGATCTTAAAGAAACGGACAAATGCAATTCGCTTTCTGATTTCGCTTTATTAGAAAGCCATTTTTTTTGTTCTAGAGTTTTTATGTAATTTTTACTATCAGTTATTAGATTTGAATAATGCACTTTCCAATCTTTAAACTTATACTGAAATGAATTTATCCATTCCTCTAATCCCGCTTCTCCAGTATTTATTTCTTGTCCACCACCAATTAAACAAATAATAGTGCACCAATCTTTGTGTCGATTCATCACGTCTATTAAAAATTCAGGTTCAGACATTTCAAAATTTTCAATACCTTTTTTACGTTTCATAAACGAACTAACCTGTTTTTTATTCCAAGCTCTTTGTGCTTCATCAAAAACTACAACTTTTTCAGTTGGTTCAATATTATGTTTTAGGTATTCGTCTCTAAAATGGTGAATGTTTTGAATAAATGCATTTGTTTTTCTTTTGGCATTTTCTTTTGTTATTGGTTTTCCATTTTCTTTTGAGTTTTTAATTAAATCGCGTGCTAATGCTTCCCTAAGTACATCTACTAAAGGACCGTTTCCTGAAAGGAAAATTGCGTGTTCGTCTTCATCTGCTTTTAATCTTTCATTAGCAATATTTAGACCAGCTAATGTTTTTCCTGCTCCAGGAACTCCAGTAACAAAACATATTGTTTTCTTTTTATTATTTTTTGAATCATCAATTATTCTATTTAAACAGTTAGCAGTCTTAGATAGATTTATTGCTCCAGAATCTGATCGAGATATTGCTTCCACGCTATGTCCTTTGTATAGTGCTTGTGCTGCCTCAACAATAGTAGGGGTAGGTTTATAAGTTGAAGATTCCCAGTTTTCAAAATCAATATAGCTTGAAGAATTTTTAATGAAACCTTTTAATACATATTTAAGGCTCTTTTTATTTGTTTTAACGACAGTTTTGTGGTTAAGGGTATTCTCTATTTCAATATGTTGATTCTCTGCATTTGTGGCTAATAAAACAGGAATTAGTTTTGCATTATGACTTCCTTCATGAAAGTTTTTCAAATCGAGTGTGTAATCTAAAACCTGAGCTTGAGCATAATTTTCAAAACCACCACCGCCAACTTTAAATTCAACTACAAATATTGAGTCATTTATGATTATTATATTATCAACTCTTTTTCCCATTCTAGGGATAGCAAATTCAAAATAAATTTGGCCTTCAAACTCATTTAATTGATCTTTTAATATTTCAATTTGCTTAACCCAAGCATTTTTTTGTAAATCTTCTAATTGTCTATTAGAATGATTTAAACTTAGTTTACCTAGGATGGAATTGTCATTTTCTCTAATAAATTTTGATATTGAATTTTTATAATAGGCTCTATTCATTAATTAATCTGAGTTTTTCATGTAGTATGCCCACAACGCGAGTATACTTATTATAATTAGTTACACCTAAGGTTGAACGAAGGTATCCTAAATTTTTATCAAAATCAATAAGTAATTTTTAGTTAGATTTTCCTTTCATCGCTAATATAAAATAGCCTATGGCAATTAAAATTGATGCAGACCCAAATAATAAAACCTTCTAAATGAATATATGAAGAGTTTTATTGAATTGATTTGATTCCTACAAATAATAATATTTAGCTCAATAAAAATATACTAAATCTTTGTTAACATCTTCTTTTTTTTACTTTCTCTCTAACTTTTAAGCAGTAAATCTTTACATCTTCTTTGGATAAACTAAATCTCTTACTCGCTTTCGTAATGGTAAAATTCGTTATCTTAAATTGTAGCATTCCAGATTTTTGATAATCTTCCAAATCATTCAATTTATTTTCATTTATGTTTTTTTAATTATAATCAATTTCAAATAAAATTAAAGCACCTCAAACGTTTTCGTAAAAAAAGTCATTTTTTATGGCTGTTTAATTAGTTACATTTGTGTTCTAATTAGATATAAACAATATTAATGAAGACTCTAAACGATTTTAATTTCGAAAATAAAAAAGCACTTATCCGCGTAGATTTTAACGTACCGCTAAATGAAAATTTTGAGGTAACCGATGCTACAAGAATCGTTTCGGCGAAACCTACAATTATTAAAATTTTAGAAGATGGTGGTAGTTGTATTTTAATGTCGCACTTAGGGCGCCCAAAAGGGCCTCAAGAGGAGTTTTCGTTACAACACATTGTATCAAAAGTAGAAGATATTTTGGGTGTTGGCGTTACGTTTGTATCTAATTGCGTTGGCGAAAATGCCGAGGCTGCTGCTGCAAACTTGCAACCAGGAGAAATTTTACTATTAGAAAATTTACGTTACCATAAAGAAGAAACTGCGGGAGACCAAGGGTTTGCAGAACAACTTTCTAAACTAGGTGATATTTATGTAAACGATGCTTTTGGTACGGCGCATAGAGCACACGCTTCTACAACTATTGTAGCACAATTTTTTGAAGGCAAAAAATGCTTTGGTAACTTATTAGCTCAAGAAATTGAGAGTATTAATAAAGTAATGGAAACTGGCGAAAAACCTGTATTGGCCATTCTTGGTGGTGCAAAGGTGTCTTCGAAAATTACTATTATAGAAAATATTTTAGATAAAGTAGATCACCTAATTATAGGCGGTGGTATGGCATTTACCTTTGTAAAAGCTCAAGGTGGTAAAATAGGTAACTCTATTTGTGAAGACGATAAAATGCCGCTAGCACTAGAAATTTTAGAGCAAGCAAAAGCAAAAAATGTACAAATACATATTCCTGTAGATACTGTGGCTGCAGACGATTTTAGTAACAATGCCAACACACAAGTTGTTGATATTAACGAAATTCCTGATGGTTGGGAAGGTGTGGACGCAGGACCAAAATCGCGCGAGCAATTTCATAAAGTAGTAATGGAAAGTAAAACCATCTTATGGAACGGGCCACTTGGTGTTTTTGAAATGGAAAGTTTTGCAAAAGGCACCATAGCACTTGGAGATTCTATTGCCGAAGCTACTAAAAACGGCGCATTCTCACTAGTTGGTGGTGGCGATTCTGTGGCTGCTGTAAAGCAATTTGGTTTTGAAGATAAAGTAAGCTACGTAAGTACTGGTGGTGGTGCTATGTTAGAAAGTTTAGAGGGTAAAACATTACCTGGTATTGCTGCTATTTTAAAATAAATAGTAAACACACATATAAATACTAGACCTCACAAGTTTTTAAAACCTGTGAGGTCTTTATATTTTGTACTAAAAAACAAGGGTAATAAATTGAATTAAGTTTTCAAATTAGCCTAAAAAATACGATTTTAGCCATAATATCGTTCAAAAAAGGATACATGTTACCTTATGAATTTCCAAAGTCTTAGTCTTTATATATTATGTTTTACGGGGTTTTGTTTTGCGCAACAACCAGACTCTCTTGTTGTACCACCCAAAATTGTAAAAGACACGCTAGTAATCCAAAAAGACACACTAATAGATGTAAAACAAAACGTAATTACAATAATTCAACCTGTTGAAGAAGGCGATAGCTTAAACATTAAAGGATTTAAAGATGATGCCTATTTAGCAGAAATTGATAAAAAATGGCGCGAAGAACTTTATAACAATAACCTGTTTGACACGATTTACAAGTCGGTTACAGACATGTCGTTCAACGACGTTTACTATCCAGAATTGCCCACCGATACGTTAAAAAAGCGCTTAGAAGCACTGGATGCCAAAACGCCGTTTAACGTGGCTTACAATCCTTCGTTAGAAAACGTTATAAAATCGTATTTAAAGCATAGACGCAAGCATTTGCAAAAACTTATGACGATGAGCGCGTTTTATTTTCCGCTATTTGAACAGGAGTTAGACAATCAAAATATTCCGTTAGAAATAAAATATTTAGCCATTGTAGAGTCTGCTTTAAAACCCAATGCAAAATCTCGCGTTGGTGCCACAGGTTTATGGCAATTTATGTTTGGTACAGGAAAAGAGTACGGCTTAGATGTAAGCAGTTATGTTGATGAACGTAGCGAACCCATAAAATCAACCGTAGCAGCATCAAAATATTTGGCGCGTCTTTACCGAATTTTTGGCGATTGGGATTTGGCGTTGGCGGCCTATAACTCGGGTCCAGGTAACGTAACCAAAGCCATTCGCAGATCGGGCGGTTATAGAAATTATTGGAACATTCGCCATAATTTACCACGTGAAACTGCAGGATATTTACCAGCATTTTTAGCCAATATGTATATTTTTGAATATGCCAAGGCGCACGGTTTTAAACGGTATAAACCAGAACTAGTGTACTTTGAAACTGACACTGTGGTGGTTAAACAAACGATAACGCTCGATCAAGTATCTGAAGTTACAGGAACACCAATTGAGCAGCTTCAGTTTTTAAATCCGTCTTATAAATTAGATATTATTCCTGTGGTAAAAGGCAAAAATTACACGCTGCGATTGCCAACCGATGTCATTGGAACTTTTGTAAATAACGAAGACAAAATTTATGCGTTTGCAAAAGAAGAATTAGAGAAGCGCGAAAAACCATTACCGCAATTTTTTGATGCAAACAATAAAATTCGCTACCGCGTAAAATCTGGAGATTATTTGGGTAAAATATCTAGATTGTATGGCGTGCGCGTAAGCGATATAAAACGCTGGAACGGGTTGCGAAGTAATAATTTAAAAATTGGGCAACGCCTTACCGTTTACCCTAGAAAGCCAGTAGTATCAAAACCTACAGTTGCTATAAATACACCAAAACCTAAGCCTATTTCTGGAGAGGTTACCATCTACACTGTTGAAAATGGCGATTCGCTTTGGAGCATTGCGCAAAAGTTTTCTGGAGTTTCTATTCAAGATATTAAAGATTGGAATGGTATTAGTGGTAGTAGATTAAAACCAGGAATGAAGTTAAAAATAGGCAGAGGCTAATTTCAAAAAAAACACAAAATAATGAGAAACATACTGAGTATTTTAATGATTGTATTAGTACTTGTATCGTGTAAAGATGATGCATCAAAAAACAAAAGGATTCTTTTTGATTCTCAAGGAAAAATTAACGACATATCTGTCGTTATCGATAACGAGAGCTGGAAAGGGCGTGTTGGTGAAGCCATTCGTGATGTGCTTACGGCGCCAGTATATGGTTTACCACAAGACGAACCTACATTTAACATTAACCAAATACCGCCACAAGTATTTACCGATTTTATTACAAGAACCCGAACGGTTTTAAAAATTGAAATGGGCAAAAAAGCAGGTATGGCCATTAAGGATAATGTGTATGCAAAACCACAAAAAGTAGTACTTGTTACAGGAAAAACAAAAGACGACGTTATTGCAGTTTTAAAAGAAAATGCTGCAAAAATAATTGAAACGTTTAGAGGAATTGAATTGGCACAGCGACAAAATTTGATACGAAAGGCTCTATACAATTCACATGTAATTACAGAAAAATTAGGTGTAAATATTGAGTTTAATAACGCATATAGAATAGCAAAAGACGATGGGAACTTTTTCTGGATAAGACGCGATATTCGTACAGGAACGTTAAATATTATGCTTTACGAATTGCCGTATGGTGCCATACAAAAAACAGATAGCGTTATAAATAGAATTGTAGCAATTAGAGACTCTATTGGGAAACAACATATTGAAGGCCCTGTGGAAGGCTCTTACATGTCTACCGAAATGGCATATACACCATTTCATGGCGAAACTGTTTTAGACACTAAACCAACTTTAGAAACTAAGGGTATGTGGGAAGTAAAAAATGCATTTATGGCTGGACCATACATTAATTACGCTATAGAGGATAATATAAACAAACGCTGGATTGTTGCCGAAGGATTTGCCTTTGCGCCTTCGGTAGAAAAACGCGATTATATGTTTGAGTTAGAAGCTATCATTAAAACGATTTCTATTAATTAAAGCGCTCTACTTAACATGATTTAAAAACAAAAAAAACCAATACTGTTAAGTATTGGTTTTTTGCTGTATAGTGAATAGTATTTATTCAACTTTATCTTGCTTTGTATCGTCTTCTTTACTGGCATCTTTAAATTCTTTAATGCCGCTACCTAAACCACGCATTAATTCAGGAATCTTTTTTCCTCCAAAAATTAATAGTACTACCACCACTATTAATGTTATTTGCATAGGGCCTATTGCCAACGGTAACATTTGTAAGTTCATAATAAATATATTTAGAGTGCAAAGTTAATAATTAAACTTTAATTACGTTGTTTTTAACACTAATACTAATGTGTAGACTGCAGTAAAGCTTATTTTATTTAATTTTGCGAGCAACATGGCTAAAAAAGAACCAAAAAAAATTAAGAAAAAACTACTAGACAAATACCGTTTGGTAGTACTCAATGAAAACACTTTTGAAGAGCGTTTATCATTAAAATTAACGAGACTTAATGTATTTGTTGTGGTTACCTTATCTGGTATTTTGCTGGTGGCTCTTACCATTTTGCTTATTGCTTATTCGCCTTTAAAAGAGTATATACCAGGATATTCGTCTACCGCTTTAAAAAAGCAAGCTACAGATTTGAGTTTTAAAACCGATTCGTTACAACAAATTTTAATAGCGAATGAGCGTTATTATAGTTCTATAAAAAAGGTGTTAAAAGGCGATGTAACTTCAGAAGAATTAAATAGAGATTCTATTGTAGAAGCCACAAAACTTGAAATTAGCGAAGTAGATTTAAATCCAACAAAAGAAGATTCATTACTAAGAGCAAAAGTAGAAAAAGAGGATAAATACAATTTATTTGAGTCTGCCACTTCGGTAACCAATTTTGTGTTATTTCCACCTGTTACTGGCACAGTAAGCGAAGCTTATAATTTAAAGGAAAAACACTATGCTGTAGATATTGTAGTACCAAAAGATACGCCAATTAAAGCCACTGCAGATGGTATTGTAATTTTTGCAGAATGGACGGCAGGCACAGGCCACGTTATTATTTTAGAGCACAGTTATGGTTTAATTTCAGTATATAAACACAATGCAAGCCTTACCAAAAGTCAAGGCGATTTGGTAAAAGCTGGAGAAGTTATCGCAACCTCTGGAAATACAGGCGAATTGTCTACAGGACCACATTTGCATTTTGAATTATGGAGTGACGGCTACCCTATTAATCCTACTAATTTTATTGATTTCGAATAAGCCATGTCCATAAAATCAGTATTAGCCAAACCTTTCGCTAAAATAGTTGCCAGTAAAGTTAAAAAATGGGCAGCAAACCCAGCTGCAACCCAACAAAAGGTGTTTGCGTATTTAATACATTCTGCAGCACAAACAGCATTTGGTAAAGATCATAATTTTGCAAATATTGCTTCGCATAACGATTTTATCAAGCAAGTACCTATAAGAGATTACGAAGCTTTAAAACCCTATGTGGAGCGTGTGGTTGCAGGAGAAGAAAACGTACTTTGGAAAGGTAAACCCATATATTTTGCAAAAACTTCTGGTACAACTTCTGGCTCAAAATACATTCCTATAACAAAGGAAAGTATGCCTACCCATGTTGAGGCTGCCAGAAATGCGATACTGCTGTACATTAACGAAACGGGAAACTCTAAATTTGTTGATGGTAAGATGATTTTTTTGCAAGGTAGTCCCATTTTGCATGAACAAAATGGCATTCAATTAGGACGATTATCGGGCATTGTAGCACATTATGTACCTAAATATTTGCAGAAAAACCGATTACCCTCTTGGAGCACCAATTGTATAGACGATTGGGAAACCAAAGTAGATGTTATTGTTGAAGAAACCTTACCTGAGAATATGACGGTTATTTCTGGAATTCCATCTTGGGTACAAATGTATTTTGAAAAATTACAGCAGAAAACAGGTAAAAAAGTTGGTGATGTTTTTAAGAATTTCAACTTGTTTATTTTTGGTGGTGTTAACTATGAGCCTTATCGTGCTAAGTTTGAAAACTTAATTGGCAGAAAAGTAGATAGTATAGAATTGTATCCAGCTAGTGAGGGCTTTTTCGCCTTTCAAGATACTCAAAACGAAAAAGGCATGTTACTACAACTAAACTCTGGTATATTTTACGAGTTTGTAAAAGCAGATGAATTTTTTAATAACAACCCAAAACGCATTACTATTAAAGATGTTGCTGTTGGTGTAAATTACGTGATGTTAATTTCAACAAATGCTGGATTGTGGGCTTACAATATTGGTGATACTGTTCAGTTTACTTCAACAAAGCCTTACCGAGTGATTGTTTCAGGAAGGATTAAGCACTTTATTTCGGCCTTTGGTGAGCACGTTATAGGAAAAGAAGTAGAGCAGGCCATGAAAGACGCTATTGAAGGTACAGACATAAGAATTTCAGAATTTACAGTAGCACCACAAATAAACCCAGATAAAGGATTACCCTATCACGAGTGGTTTATTGAGTTTGAAAATACTCCAGAAGACCTTTCTCTTTTGGCAAAACGTATAGATACTTCACTTCAAAAACAAAATTCGTATTATTTTGATTTAATTGAAGGTAAAGTATTGCAGCAATTAAAAATTACGAAAGTTAAAGTAAACGGATTTCAAGAGTATATGAAATCTGTTGGAAAGCTAGGAGGACAAAATAAAATTCCTAGGCTATCGAATGATAGAAAGATTGCTGATGCTCTTACTAGCTTGATTGAAAAATAATAGTACATTTGTACCGTTTTTACTAAGAATGAAACAAACTAAACGCCACGAACGAACTAGAGCTCAAGAAAGCTCTAACGCTATTGAACGCATGTATATTACCATGCGGCACCTCTTTAACCGCGGGTTTTACAAACCTATGGGCGTATCTGGCGAAACTTTAAGACAATCATTATTATTATTACGCCCTGAAATTTATGGCTCTGTTGCTGAAGAAAAAGTAGAACTAGATGGGCTGTTGTATGTTATAGATAGATTACCTAGAGGTATTGAGGAGTGCTCTGTTATTAGCCTTACCAGTGATGAAGGGTATAAAAGCTCTCATTTTAAACCTATAATTCCAGAAAAACGTCGTCGTAATTGCTACAGAATTGATGAAGAGCAAATGAATATTGAAATTACCAGAGGGCGCTCTGAAATTTATGATATTTTAACGCATCTTACATTTTTATTTATTGAATCTCATAAAATTAGTAAAAGTGTACTTATTGATGATATTGGTAAAACTACACGAGATTGGAATAAGCTTGAAAGTATTGTAAACGGCAATAAAAAACTAACTCAAAAAGAGCGTGAAGTAGCTATTACTCATGCAGCAAATATATTAGGAAGAACTTTTAGCGAGATTAATACTATTTATGGTGAATTTGCCATTGCGTCTCAACCAGAGCGCTTGTTGCATATTATATATTGGCTAGGAAAATTAGCCATAAAAGAAGAGCTAACTAATGAAAAACGAGAGGTAAGATTTAGTCCAGTATTACGTGAAGAAATAGGGCACCATATTCATGGAGAGATATGGGCTAATGATGTAAAACAGACACTTTACAAAAACAAATTAATAAATAGACCTATACATGTAATTAGTGCGAACATGCACAGCGTAATGAATACGGTTTTTGCACCTTGTGCCTTAAAAACATTGGTAGCTAAACATGACGTTTTTGATGTTTATAAAATGTTAAGCAATAGTGCTAATGCTGAACTTAGAACAAAAGTAGAAAGAGAAGCGATTAAAGGCGGTATGATATACATTGATGATTCATCTGGCGCAAATATTGATGTTCAAATATTTGACACCCAGAAAATTGATGTATCTAAGCTAGACATTAAAGTAGATGAAACTACTTTAAAATCGAAAAAACCTGTTATATTAGTCATGGATTATGCTTTTGGAGAGCAAGCCTATGAAACTATAGATGAGCTGCTAAAACCATTTAAACACAAAGGAGAACACATTCATTTAAATGTTGAATCTGTATCAATAATGGGGAAAGCTGGTATTTTAGAAGGCGGAAAAGGCGATATTATGATACCTTCGGCTCATATTTTTGAGGGAACAGCAGATAATTATCCGTTTAAAAATGAGCTAAAAAAGGAAGACTTGGAATGTCAAGGTATTGATGTGTATGAAGGCTCGATGATTACGGTTTTAGGTACATCGCTTCAAAATAAAGATATTTTAAAATTCTTTTTTGAATCTACATGGAGTGTTATTGGGCTTGAGATGGAAGGTGCACATTATCAAAAAGCCATTCAAGCTGCCTCTAAAGTAAGGGGAAGTATTAGAGAAGATGTAAAAGTAAGATATGCATATTATGCAAGTGACAATCCCTTAAAAACTGGTAGCACACTTGCTTCAGGAGGTCTTGGCACCTCAGGTGTTAAGCCTACGTATTTAATTACAAGAACTATTTTAGAACAAATATTAAAATAATATATTTTTAATTATGAGTAAGGATTTGCCACAGCAACCACAACAATCTGAAGAGGTAGATTTAGGACAGCTTTTTAAGATGATAGGGAATATGTTTGAAAGACTTTTCAAGTCTATAGGAGATATATTGAAAAAAATATTCTTATCCTTTGTTTGGTTGATTTTCTTTGTAAAAAAGCACATCATTAAAATTATTATAGCTGGGGTTCTCGGTTTTGTTTATGGCTATTTTAAACAAAATAAAGGTGATTCAGCTTACAAATCTACCACTGTTATCAAACAAAACTATGATACAGGAGAAAATTTATATCGTGCTATTGATTACTATAACGAATTAATTGCAGAGGGCGATTCGGCAACCTTAGGTGCTGTTCTAAATATTACACCAGCTAAAGCTGCGGCTCTTATAGACTTAGAGGTTGAATCAGTAATTACTGAAAATGATAAACTGAAAAATTTTGACGAATACACAAAGGAATTAGATTCTGTTATAGCTGCTACAGTTACATTTGAAGATTATTCCAAAAACTCAAAAGAGTTTCAATATCCAGTACAACGTATTATAATTAAAGCAAAAGAGAAGGATATATTTGGTACTATTATAAACAATATTGTTGGTAAAATAGTAGAAACAGACTATTTTCAAACTGAACAAATGAAAGATTTAGATGAACTATCTAGGTTAGAAAAGTCTATTCTCACATCTTTAGAAGCTTCTAAAGAACTCCAACAGGTTTACAAGAAAGTTTTAGAAACACCACTTGAAACACCTTCAGGAACTCAAACAAGCATTAGTATTGATAATAACGATAATAAAGGGTTCACTAAAGAATTTGAGTTATACACAAATGATGTTGAGTTAAGAAGAGAATTGGTTGAAATACAAAGAGAAAAAGAAGATAAGCAATACGTTATAGAAATTGTATCAAGTCAAGAAAACCAAGGAACGAAAGATAATAGTAGAAAGTTATATGGAAAAGCTTTTAATATAAAAATATACTATACAATTATAGCCATAATTTTAGCTTCAATAATTTTATTAACGCTACATTTTATCAAATTTTTAGAGAAATACAAAAATCAAATATAATTGATGAATATTTTAATAACAGGTGGTGCTGGGTTTATAGGATCAAATTTTATAGTCTATTTTCTCAATAAATACCCAAATATTAAAATTGTAAATATTGATAAGTTAACCTATGCAGGAGAGCTTTCTAATTTAGCTGAAGTTCAAGAACATAAAAACTACACGTTTGTTAAGGGTGATATTTGTGATAGAACATTAATTCAAGACCTATTTACAGAATTTAATTTTCAAGGTGTTATTCACTTTGCGGCAGAATCTCATGTAGATAATTCTATTAAATCGCCTGATATGTTTATAAACACCAATGTTTTAGGCACTTTTAATCTACTTGATGTTGCTAAAAACCATTGGATGTTAGCGCCTAATAAAATTAAAGACGAGCACCTAAAATCAAGGTTTTTACATATTTCTACAGATGAGGTTTATGGTACTTTAGGCGAAGATGGGTTGTTTACAGAACGCACACCGTACGCTCCTAATAGCCCGTATAGTGCATCAAAAGCATCGTCAGATTTTATTGCTAGAAGTTATTATCACACCTATGGTTTAAATTGTGTTACAACAAATTGTTCTAATAATTACGGGCCAAAACAACACGATGAAAAACTAATTCCTACCATAATTAGAAAAGCGTTACGCGGAGAAAACATACCCATTTACGGTGATGGTAAAAACATTAGAGATTGGTTATATGTAGAAGATCATTGTAAAGGTATAGACCTAGCCTACACTATGGGTGTAGCAGGAGAAACATATAACATAGGTGGGAAGAACGAAAGAGATAATTTATATATCGTTAATAAAATTTGTGATATTTTAGATAAAGACTTCCCTAAATCTCAATCGTATAAAAATCAAATCACCTTTGTTACAGATAGACCAGGACATGATTTTAGATATGCTATAGATGCTTCTAAAATAGAAAAAAAATTAGGTTGGAAAGCTGAGGAAAATTTTGAAACAGGCATACGAAAAACGATTGACTGGTATACCAAAAAATATAAAGTATAATGAAAGGAATTATTTTAGCAGGAGGCTCAGGCACTAGGTTATACCCGCTTACTAAAGTATTAAGTAAGCAACTTATGCCTGTTTATGATAAGCCAATGATATATTATCCGTTATCTACACTTTTATCTGCTGGAATAAGAGAGGTTTTAATTATTTCCACCTCTAAAGATTTACCTAAGTTTAAAGATCTTTTAGGAAACGGTGAAGACTTTGGGTGTAAATTTGAGTATGCCATACAAGAATCACCAAAAGGATTAGCTGAGGCTTTTATTATAGGCGAGGCGTTTATAGGAGATGATGCTGTAGCTTTAATATTGGGCGATAATATATTTTATGGCTCTGGTTTAAATAAAATTTTACAAAGTAATAGTAACCCAAAAGGTGGCGTTGTTTTTGCGTATCATGTTAAAGACCCTCAACGCTATGGTGTTGTGGAATTTGATGAAAATAATAAAGCCATTTCTATTGAAGAAAAACCAAATGACCCTAAATCTAATTTTGCTGTACCAGGCATTTATTTTTACGACAATTCGGTTATAGAGATCGCAAAAAAAATAGAACCTAGTAAACGCGGGGAGTTAGAGATAACTGATGTTAACAAGGTTTATTTAAATAAAGGCATGCTTAACGTACAAATTTTAGATAAGGGAACGGCGTGGTTAGATACCGGTACGTTTGCATCACTTATGCAAGCATCTCAATTTGTTGAGGTTATCGAAGAGCGTCAAGGTCTTAAAATAGGATGTATAGAGGAAATGGCATATAAAATGGGATACATCAATAAAGCACAATTAAGTAAGCTAGCGCAACCTTTACTTAAAAGCGGTTACGGAGAATACCTTGAAACATTATAGTAAAGACGCCATGAACATCAAGGAAACACACCTAAAAGGTTGCTACGTTATAACACCTAGAGTTTTTAAAGACGAACGCGGTTATTTCTTAGAAACGTTTAACCAAAAAACGTTTTCTGAAGCAACAGGAATACACACCAAATTTGTTCAAGACAACCTATCAAATTCCTCTAAAGGTGTACTTAGAGGATTGCATTTTCAAAAAGGAACGTCAGCACAAGCTAAATTAGTACAAGTACTAAAAGGTAAAGTTTTAGACGTTTGTGTAGATATAAGAAAAGATTCGCCAACATTTGGGCAACATTTTTCAATAGTTTTAGACCCTATAAACAAGAAGCAGCTATATGTTCCAAGAGGTTTTGCTCATGGATTTGTTGCATTAGAAAACGACACTATTTTTTCTTATAAATGTGATAACTATTATGATAAAGCTTCAGAATCTGGAATCATATATAACGATACAACTGTAAAGATTAATTGGGGTATTCCTGAAGATGAAATGATAATATCAGAAAAAGACCTTGATTTAGAAACCTTTGAAAACCTATTTGATTAATGATATCTATTCTTGTTACTGGAGCCAATGGGCAGTTAGGAAAAACAATTGAAGAGTTATACAAGAATAACACCTTAGGTTTACATTTTGTATTTGTCTCTAAAACAGAATTAGATATTACAAATAAGGCACTACTTGAATCTTTTTTTAGTAAGCATGCTTTTAATTATTGTATCAATTGTGCTGCATATACAAATGTTGAACAAGCTGAAAAAACACCAGAAATAGCTTATAAAATTAATTCGCAAGGCGCTAAAAATTTAGCAAATGTTTGTTTAGAGCGTAAGGTTACTTTAATTCATATTTCTACAGATTACGTGTTTGATGGAGAAAAAACCGAACCTTATAAAATAAGTGATGATACAAATCCAATTAACGAGTATGGTAAATCCAAACTGCAGGGTGAACATCATATTAAAGCAGTTTTAGATAATTATTTTATAATTAGAACATCGTGGCTTTACAGCAAAAAGCACGGGAATAATTTTTATAAAACAATCCTTAAAAAGGCTAAGACTGAAAAAGAATTACGCATTACCACAGATCAAAAGGGAGTTCCAACAGACACTGAAAATTTATCAAGATTTACTGTAGAGTTAATCAAAAACAACGATAAGAATTTTGGATTGTATCACTTTTGTGACGAAAATGCTATGACTTGGTACGATTTTGCAAAGAGTATTTTAATTGAAAATAAATTATTGGATAATATAAACCTTATAAAGACCGATAAATTTAAAACTTTAGCGTTAAGACCCTTATATTCAGTTTTATCAAAAAAAAGAGAATAACACACTTGGCTTAAAATATAAGTTGACTTCAATATAAAAAAATATTGGTTGCTTTTTTCAAACAGTTGATTTATGGTATTTTAATCAAGTATATTAGATTGTAACACATTAGCACAGGTAATATAAACCTTGTTAAAGGGAACAATTGTTGTACTTTTGTGTGAAATAAAATACGGGTTGAAAAGATAGAAGACTCATAAAAAAAGAATTAAATAAGATGCAAAAAAAAGTAGCGTTAATAACAGGAGTTACAGGACAAGATGGTGCTTATCTAAGTGAATTTCTTTTAAAAAAAGGATACGAAGTACATGGTGTTAAAAGACGATCATCATTATTCAACACAGATAGAATTGATCATTTATATCAAGATCCTCATGTTGATAATCAAAATTTTTTCTTGCATTATGGTGATTTAACTGATAGTACAAACCTTACTAGAATTATCCAAGAGGTTCAGCCAGATGAAATTTATAATTTGGCAGCCATGAGTCATGTACACGTGTCTTTCGAAATGCCAGAATATACAGCAAATGCTGATGGTATTGGAACCTTAAGATTATTAGAAGCTTTACGTTTACTTGGTTTGGAGAAAAAAACAAGAATATATCAGGCATCTACCTCAGAATTGTACGGAAAAGTACAAGAGGTGCCACAAACCGAAACAACACCTTTTTATCCTAGAAGTCCATACGCAGTAGCAAAAATGTATGCCTACTGGATAACAGTAAACTACAGGGAAGCTTATGGTATGTTTGCCTGTAATGGGATTTTGTTTAATCATGAATCTCCAATACGAGGCGAAACGTTTGTGACAAGAAAAATTACAAGGGCTACATCAAAAATAGCCTTGGGTTTACAAGAGAAAATATATTTAGGTAATCTTGATGCCCAAAGAGACTGGGGGCATGCTAAAGATTATGTAAGAATGATGTGGATGATTCTTCAAGCAGATGAACCAGAGGATTGGGTGATTGCTACAAATAAAACTACTACCGTAAGAGACTTTGTTAAAATGTGTTTTGAGCATGTAGGCATCGCACTAGAATTTAAAGGTACAGGAGAAGATGAAAAGGGGTATATAAAAAGCTGTGATAATCCTAAATATCAATTAGAACTTGGAAAAGAAGTTATTGCTGTAGATCCAAAATATTTTAGACCAACCGAAGTAGAATTGTTGATAGGTGATGCTACAAAAGCGAAAGAGAAATTAGGATGGGTGCCAAAGTATGATTTACAAGCCTTAGTTGATGATATGATGAAAAGTGATATAAAATTGATGGAAAAAGATAGCTTTCTTAAAGAGGGTGGTTATCAAATTATGAATTATTTCGAGTAGATTTCATGGATAAAAATGCCAAAATTTATATTGCAGGCCACAGAGGCTTGGTGGGAAGCGCCATATTTAAAAACCTTAAAAGTAAAGGATATCAAAATATAATAACGCGTACTCACAAAGCGCTAGACCTAACTAATCAAACAGATGTTGCTAATTTTTTTAAACAAGAGCAGCCAGAATATGTTTTTTTAGCAGCTGCAAAAGTAGGTGGTATTATAGCAAACAATAAGTATAGAGCAGATTTTATATATGCAAACATGATGATTCAAAACAATGTAATCCATGAAAGCTATGTAAACGATGTAAAAAAACTATTGTTTTTAGGGAGTACGTGTATTTATCCTAAAAACGCACCGCAACCTATGAAAGAAGATAGTTTGCTAACCGATACTTTAGAGTATACCAATGAGCCTTATGCTATTGCTAAAATTGCAGGTATTAAAATGTGTGAGAGTTATAATTTACAATACGGCACAAACTTTATTTCGGTAATGCCAACAAACTTATATGGGCCTAACGATAATTTTGATTTAGAAAAATCACACGTATTACCTGCTTTAATCCGTAAAATTCATTTAGCTAAATTACTATCAGAAGGAAATGAAGCTGCAGTTGTTAAAGATTTAAATGTATCTTCTATAGAAGACGCTAAGACGTATTTAAAAGGTTTTGGAGTAACCTCAACTGAAGTTGAAATTTGGGGCTCTGGAAAACCTAAACGCGAGTTTTTATGGAGCGAAGATATGGCCGATGCTTGTGTATTTATTATGCAGAATAGAAACTTCTCTGACACTTACAATGAAGGTAGTAAAGAAATTAGAAACACACATATTAATATAGGTACTGGTAAAGATATATCTATAAAAGCATTAGCAGAAACCATTAAAAACACTATAGGCTTTAAAGGCAATTTAGTGTTTAATACAGATAAGCCAGATGGAACAATGCGAAAACTAACCGATGTATCTAAATTAAATAGCTTGGGTTGGAAACATAATATTGAGTTAGAAGAAGGCGTTAAAAAAGCCTATAATTGGTACTTAAGTAATGAACAATAACAAAAACCTAAATACGATGAAAAGAATAATTTTACTTTTAATTTTAGCAGTAGTTTTTTCTTGTAAAGATGAAAAAAAGAAAGAAACAAAAGCTGTAGTTGAAGAAGTTGTTGAAAAACAATATAAAACAGTAAAGAATTTTTTGTCAGAAGACATTGCAACATTAACAAAAACTAGAGTTAGCTTAGAGTTAGCTGATGAGGTTGAGTATGTTAATCCTGTTTATCATCTTTCTAGGGTTACAACTACAGAATCTGCTTATCTATCAAGCGGATTAATTCCTGTTACATACGCTTCAGAATATAAAGTAAGTGTAATTGTAAAAAAAGGATCAAACAACAGTCTTTTTGGATTAAGAATATCAGGTGATTATCCAGACAGGGTAGACGCCGTTTTCGATTTAGAAAAAGGAGAGGTAGTTGATTATAAAACCGCTCAAGATTTTGAAAATGCGATGGCTACCATAGAGAAATTACCTAATAATTGGTACAAATGCACGGTGGGTGCCGAAGTTGCTGCTGATAATGTTAGAATTATTATGGGAACAACAGATTCAACCAGAAAAGTTACAAGTTGGGAAGGTAAAACAGAAGCACAAGGAAGTGTATATGTTGTGCCGTCAAGCATAATCTTAGAAGAAATATTTTAAACTAAAATTTATTGTTTAATTGGATAGGGTTATGAATTTAGTAAGTTTTACTGTTTTATTTTTTTTAGTGTTTTCATGTGAAAAAAAACCAAATTATTATCATTTGCCTTTATTCTCTCTAGATAAAAACATTAATGCAGTTATTGAGATACCTGCACGGACTAATAAAAAATTTGAATTTAATAATGAAAGTAAATCTTTTGAAATTGATAAAGAAAAAGGTAAACATAGAATTATTAAATTTTTACCAACTTGAAGCCGCAAAAAAAGGAGGTAATTTTGAAAAAGAAAATGTTTTGATTGAAAAACTTGCGAATGGTTGGTATAAGTGTAAACTTTCTGGACATATAAATGTCTCAGAAATAAAGATTATACTAGGATCAACCAATGAAAAAAACAAAATTCTCAGCTGGAAAGCAAAAACTGATGAGAAATCTAGTGTAAATATTGTTCCTAATAGTGTAACGATTAAACAAATTAATTGATCTACATCGTTTCTTAAAAAAGGGTTCTATTTTAATACTTTTAAATAAAAATAGGTTTGTCATTAAAAAAAAAGGAAATCAATTTAAAAAACTTTTTTAACGATAACAAAGTCGTTATTTCAAATTATTTTTCGCTTACTATTCTTCAAGCAGCTAACTATATTTTACCCTTAGTTATACTCCCTTTTTTAGTAAGAGTTTTAGGTGCAGAAAAGTTTGGCTTGGTAATGTTTGCACAATCTTTGTGTGTTTTCTTGGTGGTTTTTGTAGATTACGGTTTTAATATAAGCGGTACTAGAGAAATAGCTGTAAACAAAGACGATAAAGATAAGATTTCAGAAATTTTTTCAGCAATCATGATTATCAAAATAGGCTTAATTTTAACAGCCTTATTTCTTCTTTTCGTTATTGTGAATTCTTTTTCAAGATTTAGAATAGACTCTAGCATTTACTACCTAAGCTTTGGCATAGTTATAGGGCAAGCTTTATTTCCTACATGGTTTTTTCAAGGGATAGAAAAGATGAAGTTTGTAACGCTAGTAAATATTATAGCAAAAGTAATATTTACGTTACTAGTATTTATTTTAATAAAGCAAGAGTCAGATTATATTTATGTGCCGGTTTACAACTCATTAGGCTTTATTGTAGCAGGTTTATTAGGTTTAATAATGAGTTTTAAATATGTGAATTTCACAATGCCTTCCTTGGCGTTAATAAAAAAACTATTATACGAAAGCACAAGTCTTTTTATCTCTAATTTTGCAACCATGTTATATACGTCTAGTAACGTGTTTATTTTAGGAATCTTTACAGGAAATACTACAGTAGGTGTATATTCAAGTATGGAAAAATTAATTTTAGCAGTTAAGAATATTTATAGCCCTTTATATCAAGCGCTTTACCCTTGGTTAGCTAAACAAGATGACAAAAAGAAAAACGATATAATAAAAAAAATGAGCCCTTCTATACTTGCATTAGGGGTTATAATTTCATTAACTATATTGTTTTTTGGAGAAACTATTTTAAATCTAATTTATAACGACCAATTAATTTCAAGTTATGCAATCATTTTCAAAATATTAAGTTTAATAGCCATATTTTCAGGGTTAAATATGCTGTATAACGCCTTGTATTTACCAGCAATTAAAAAATATAAATTGAGAATGAATATACTTATAACAGGAGGAGTATTTAACTTAATTTTAAGTTTAGTGTTCGTTAAATTTTTTGGTATTTATGGTACAGCATTTTCCGTTACAACTACTGAGTTTTTTCTGCTAATATTAGGTTTTTATTTTTTTAACAAGCGTTCTAAAGCATGAAAAAACTGGTAATATTACAAACCAGCGCTCCAGATTATAGAAAAAAGCTATATATGTTTATTGCGCAACAACTTAAACAAGATTTTAATTTGTATAGCGGAAAGCATTATTTTGAAGACTCTGTAAAAACAGATTTTTCAATTGGTTTTATAAATGAAGTAAATAATATTTTCTTTTTTAAAAATAAATTTCTTTATCAAACGGGGAAGCATTGGCGTGAGGTATTTAAGGACAATATTTTGGTTTTAGAAATGAACCCCAGAATAATATCTAACTGGTTAATACTACTCATAAGAAAGATTATAAACAAAAAAACGGTGCTTTGGGGTCATGCATGGCCAAGGAGCGGAATGGGCAGTAAAAGTGATAAATTAAGGCATTTAATGAGGCTTTTAGGAAGTAAAATTATAGTTTATACAGAAACGCAACAAAAAGAGCTATCAAGTTTAATCAAAAACAAACCCCTAGCTGCCGCCGTTAATGCGGTTTACTATAAGAAAGAAATGCAGTGTAACGCTGAGGGAGATATTGAAAATATTATTTATGTTGGCAGACTGACAAAACAAAAGAAACCTCTATTTTTACTAAAAGGCTATCATCAGGCACTGGATTTATTGCCTAAAACTAGTAAATTGTTCTTTGTGGGAGAAGGAGAAGAAAAAGAACATTTAAGCGAATACATAGCAACTCATAATTTACAGGAAAGCGTAAAATTGTTTGGACATATTAGTGATTATAATATTCTTAAATCATTATATGATACTTCAATATTAAGTGTTTCTCCTGGTTATGTAGGGTTATCAATAACGCAAAGTTTTAGTTTTGGAGTACCAATGTTAGTATCAAAAACAGAAAATCATTCACCAGAAATTGAGGCAGTTATAGAAAGTGAAAATTCAATGTTTTTTGAAACTGATAATATTAACGATTTTAGTAAACAGCTTTTGAAATTTTACGACAATAAGAAATTTTGGATTTCTCAAAGAGAAAAAATTTGTGTTTATTGTAAAAATAAATATTCAATTGAAAGCATGGGTAAAACCTTTATAGACCTGATTAAATGAAACTAAAACATGTTTTAATTACTTTTTACGCTCTAGTAAGTATATTAATGTTTGTTACATTTAATGCAGATGCATGGGTTTGGATATCTTTCTTTATGAGTTTCATTGGCATATTGGTAGTTACTTTTCATCATTTATATATAGAAAAATACTTTTCGCCATTTATATCTACTTATATTGTTTTTTACTATTTATTTTTTGTTTTGGCACCCATTATACAAATAGGTACTTTTGAAAAGGACTATATGTTCTTTTCTCAAAAACTCCCATATGATGAAACTTTAACGATACAAACCAATGCTTTAATAATTTTGTTTAATATCATATTTTATAGCTTTTATGTTTTTTTTAAAAAGGCAAAAAAGCGTAGTATAGAAAATAATGTTATAATAAAAAAGAACCCTAGGCTGCCACTAAACCTTCTTTTCATTTTATTTTTTTGTGTTTTGGTGCTTATTATGAGTTATAATTTTATAATTGAAGAATATACTAGACCAAGTTGGTACCAATCCAGTTATTCCGTTTTTGACTTATTAGTACAGAAAAAGGTATTATTTCTTGTTCCTTTAGGTGGATTAATCTTGAGTTACAACTATTTACTAAAGACTAAGCGTATAACTTCAAACGTACTTTTAATATCTTTTATATTTTTATCCTTTTTAGTACTGTTATTTTGGTTCAAAAACCCGTTGACCGAGAAACGTAATGCATTAGGCCCCATATATATTACTTTGTTGTTTTTATTTTTCCCAAAACTTTTGAACAGTAACGATAAATCACTTTCTTTTTTATTCTTTTCAATGGTTATAATATTTCCATTAATACAAATATTAACCCACGTAGAATACACATTTGAAGAGGTTTTAAATAATCCTAAGTATATAACAGACGAATTTTCAGTAGAGAACTTTTCAACAACGTTTAATACATTAAATTATGATGCTTTTGCCAATATATCAGCATCTATGGTTTATGTTTCTAATGAAGGATTATCTATGGGATATCAGTTGTTAAGTGTGCTGCTTTTTTTCGTGCCAAGAAGTATTTGGACCTCAAAACCAATTTCCTCAGGAGAGTTAATAGGAAACTACATGATAGAAAAATTTGGATTCCATTTTAATAACCTTTCAAATCCCGTTATTTCCGAGGGATATTTAAACTTTGGGGTTTTGGGCTCTATTTTCATGGCTATTTTACTTGCCTATTTTGTGGTGAAATTTTTAGGCTGGCTAAATCAAGATGACAAACTTAAAAAGTTTATGGCATTTTATTTTGCTATTCATTTAATGTTCTTGCTACGCGGAGACCTTACAAGTGGCTTTTCGTACTATATAGGAACTTTTTTAGGAGTGTTCACAATTCCTAAATTATTTAATGGATTTACTAAGTATATAACAGGCTTAAAAAAATGAAAAAATTTAAGATAAAGTTACTGTTTGTAGGTATGATTTCTATTTTTTTGTTACCTGCATTTCCAACAAATATAAAACCTATTATTATTGGTTTCTTTGGTTTAACAATTCTGTGTAATATAGATGTTCAGAACTTTAATTTTAATATCAAATATTTTTTAATTACCACCTCCGTTTACTTTTTTTTAATAATTAGCCTTACTTATTCAGAAAATATTGATTATGGATTGAGAAAATTGGAAACCATGTCATCAATATTGGTTTTTCCTTTTATTTTTTCAATTTTATCAAAAGATACAATCTTACATATAAGAAAAAGAAGAACTTCTTATTTGTGGATATTTATAATAATAATTTTAGGTATAAATATTGCGTTTTTTTTTAGTCATCTTTTTCACTACAAAAGTGCCATTTTTGTTCACTATATTACAGTTGTAAGAATTGCACAAGGTAATTTTAATATTCATCCAATATATCTTTCTATGCACATTTGTATAGCCATATTATTCAGTTTTTTTCTGCTAAAAAATGAAAAAAAATGGAACAAAATTTTAATCCTTTTAGTTTCAGATATAATATTAATATTTTTTCTTATGATGTTATTAAAAAAAGGACCAATTATTGGTTTAGCAATAACATCAATTGTTTTCTTTTTTTTTAATAAAAACAGGAAAATATGGAGTTTGGGTCTAGTCTTTTTAATGTCATTAACTATCGCCATATATAATATTAGCGAGGGTAAAAAGAAATTTTCTGAACTAGTTAATATTCAAACAATAGATAATGGTAATTTTAGTTCTACAAATATTCGATATACCATTTATAGGTATGCAGTAGGCGTTATAAAAGAAACCCCTTTTTTTGGTAGAGGTATAGGCGATTACAATGATGTACTTATAAATAGTTTTAAAGATAAAGCGTCTTTTTTATATTTAGAAAGATACAATTCACATAATCAGTTTCTAAGTTTTTTATTATCAATAGGTTTTGTTGGTTCAAGTTTATTTGTTTTAACACTGTTTTATTATCTAAAAAATTCATTAGTTTTTGATAATAAAATTGCATTATGTGTTCTTTTATTTTATCTTATTGTTATGACTTCTGAAAATATACTAGAAAGAGAAAACGGTGTGATTTTTTTTAGTTTTTTTATGGGGGTTTTGCCAATTTTGTTTAATAAAAAAACACAAAATAAATAATGAATATTGTTCATGTTTTAGAAGATTATTCTCTTACGAGTGGAGGGATTAGAACTGTTGTTAAAAATCTTCATAAAGAGTTGATTAAACATAAACATAAATCTACCATAATTTCACCTTATGCAGAGATTACTGACAAAATATTGAAACCAGAAAAGGCAAATTCTATATTATGGAAATATTGGGGCAAAACAAAAGACTTAGAGGATTTATTAACAGAATTGAATAAACAAAATAGTGGGATTGATGTTATTCACGTTCATGGTGTTTGGATGTATTCTCAATACTTTGCTTGCCAATATGCTAATGAAAATAGGATACCTTACGTCGTGTCTTTCCACGGTATGTTTGAGCCTTGGTTATGGAAAAAGGGGTATTTAAAAAAGAAACTTTATTTTGAATTTATAACTAAAAGATATTTTAAAAAAGCCAATACGCTTCATTCTATTACACCTTTTGAAAGTGAAGACTTAAAAGAGAGGTTTCCAAAAACTAAAGTAAACGAAATACCAAATTTGATTCATGATTTCCAGAAAAAAGATGACAAACAAATTCATACAATAAGTTCTAAGAAATATATTCTTTATCTAGGACGATTAGATCCTAAAAAAGGAATAGACTTGTTAATTGATGCATTTAGTAAAATTGAAGACAAAAGTGTTTCATTAAAAATAGCCGGATCTTTTAATGATTACTCAAAAAGTTTAATTGCATTAACAAAAAGTTTAAATTTAGAAAATAGAATTGAATTTCTGGGCCTAGTTAAGGGTAAAAAGAAAGACAATTTGTTTAGAGATGCATTTGTTTTTGTAGCACCGTCTTACTCTGAAGTAATAGGTATGGTAAATTTAGAGTCTGCAATAGTTGGTACACCAGTTATTACAACCCACCAAACAGGACTATGTAAAGATTGGAACGAAAATGGTGGCCTATTGATAAATCCTAATAAAAAAGAACTTTTAGAGGCATTAAATAAAGTTTTAAGTTGGAGTTATGATGAGAGAAACACAAAAGGTGAATCTCTAAAGAATTTTGTTAAGAAAGAATATTGTTGGGAAGGTAAATTTATTGCTTGGGAAAATCTTTACAGGTCAATCTTAGAATAATGATGAAAATCCAAAATCTAAATCTATACAAAACACCTGATAATTTTAGAGGAAAATCTAAAATCACGGTACAGCTGTGGTGGTTAGTTCAAGCACTATTTTTTAGCACAACACCACAATTCATGTATGGATGGCGAAGGTTTCTATTAAAGTGTTTTGGTGCAAAAATTGGTAAAAATGTCATTATCCGTCCTAGTGCTAAATTTACGTATCCTTGGAAGGTTAAAATTGGAGATTGCAGTTGGATTGGTGATTATGTTGTACTCTACAGTTTAGGTGAGATTGAAATAGGTGCCCATACTGTTGTTTCTCAAAAGAGTTATTTATGCACTGGTTCTCATGATTATACTAAAAATGATTTTCCTATTTATTCAAAAAAGATTATCATTGAAGACGAATGTTGGCTTGCTACAGATGTTTTTGTGTCGCCAGGAGTTACAATAGGCAGAGGTACAGTAGTTGGAGCACGAAGCACTGTAATTAAAGATTTAAATTCTAATTCAGTTTATGTTGGATCTCCAGTTAAGTTTATAAAGGATAGAAAGATTGCGGAATAGAATTTTAATTATTGGTATTAACTATTTTCCAGAAGATAGTGCCATAGGTTTATATTCAACTGAAAAAGCTGAATATTTAGTTTCAAAAGGGTTTGACGTTACCGTTATAACTGGTTTTCCCTATTATCCTCAGTGGGAAATTAGAGACGATTATAAATCAAAACCCTATTTAGTAAAAGAAACTATAAATGGTGTAAAAGTTTTTAGAAGTAAGCAGTATGTTCCTAAAGACCCTACATTTATTAAAAGAATTATTCATTTAACAAGTTTTACTTTTGGAAATTTTATTAACCTGTTTAGAGTTAACAAACCAGATATAGTTATATCTATTGTGCCATTTACAACGTCTGCTCTATTGGGGTGGTTTATGAAAAAACGATACAAGTCGAAACACTGGGTACACATACAGGATTTTGAATTTGATGCAGCGATAGATTCAGGACTTCTAACAGGGAATAAAAAGGTTGTTATTGATTTATTGCAGAGTATTGAAAAATTTGTTTTGTCAAAAGCAGATATCGTTTCAACCATAAGTTTTGGTATGATTGCTAAACTAAAACAGAAAACAAAAACGAATACTTTTTATCTCACAAATTGGATTGATATAACTAAATTTAGTAGCAATAAAATAAAATCGCATAGATATTTAGAATCCAATGCATTTAAAATTCTTTATTCAGGAAATATTGGCGCTAAGCAAGATTGGGTGTTTTTTATTGAGTTTTTAAATCATATAAAGTCAATTGATAATGTAGAAGTTATTGTAGTTGGCGAAGGTGCCGAAAAAGATAGTTTACTATCAAAAATAAAGCATCATAGTATTGTGAAGCACTATAATTTAGTACCTTATGAAGAGTTACCATCTCTATTAAGTAGTGCCGATTTACATATTTTGTTTCAAAAAACGGATGTTATTGATACCGTAATGCCTTCAAAAATCTTAGGTATGATGGCTAGCGCAAAACCATCAATAGTAACGGGGAATTTAAAGAGTGAAGTAGCCACTGTATTTAAAGAATCTCAAGGCGGTTTTTATTTTGATGATACAGAAATGGAAGCAATAATTCAAAAGATTTGTATTTTAAAAAATGACAAAAAACTTAGTCAGAACATTGGATTAAATGCTATGGACTATGTAAACAGAAAATTTTCTAAAACTGAAGTTTTGGATAATTTTATTGATAAACTTGAAAGTATTTAATTAAAAATATCAGAGTATTGGCTTTAAAAAAAATTCTTATTACAGGTGCTGCCGGGTTTTTAGGTTCGCACTTATGCGATAAATTTCATAAAGAAGGCTACTATGTTGTAGCAATGGATAACTTAATAACTGGCGACAAAAAAAATATAGAACATTTAATAGGTCTAGAAAATTTTGAGTTTGTTGCTCATGATGTTACAAACTTTATTGAACTAAGAGGTAATTTAGATTATATATTACACTTTGCATCTCCCGCCAGCCCTATAGATTATTTAAAAATACCAATACAAACACTAAAGGTAGGTGCTTTAGGTACACATAATTTACTAGGTTTAGCCAAAGCAAAAAAAGCTAGAATTTTAATTGCATCAACTTCCGAAATTTATGGAGACCCGCTCGTACATCCTCAAACTGAGGATTATTATGGTAATGTAAATACAATTGGCCCCAGAGGTGTTTATGACGAAGCCAAACGCTTTCAAGAAGCTATTACTATGGCTTATAATAGATTTCACGGCTTAGAAACTAGAATAGTTAGAATTTTTAACACCTACGGCCCTAGAATGCGCCTAAACGACGGTAGAGTAATACCTGCATTTATGGGGCAAGCTTTGAGGGGAGAAGATTTAACGGTTTTTGGAGATGGCTCTCAAACGCGCTCTTTTTGTTATGTAGACGACCAAGTGGAAGGTATTTATAGGCTCTTATTAAGTGACTACGAGCTTCCTGTAAATATTGGGAACCCCTATGAAATCACAATAAAAGCATTTGCCGAGGAAATTATAAAATTAACAGGAACTACCCAAAAAATTATATACAAGGATTTACCGGTAAATGATCCGCTTCAAAGACAGCCAGATATTTCATTAGCTAAAAAAATACTAAATTGGTCTCCCAAAGTGCAAAGAGACGAAGGCATGAAAAAAACGTTTGATTATTTTAAAAGCCTTAGTCCAGAAGAGTTGTACAAAAGCGAGCACAAAAGCTTTGATAAACACATAAAACGATAAATTGAAAACTTTTAAACCAAACAGATACTCTGGGTTAATAAAACCCATTTCTATTATCATTGATATGATAATACTATGCAGTTCTGTTTTTCTATTTGAAATTAACTTTCAACATAGATTGTTGTTTTTAAGCTATCTTTCTATACTTTGGCTAGTCATTTCATTCTATAATCGATTTTATGAGGTGCAGAGAAGCACTAAGATAGTTCAATTATTAACACTAATTTTAAAACAAACGGTATTATTTGCAATAGTCTTATATGCTTTTATAGGATTTTTTAAACAACCCAATATTAGTAGAATTAATTTAGGTAATTATCTGTTTTTCGTTTTTGTTTTAATTACGGTCTTTAAATTTTTAACATTCTTTTTACTTAATAAATACAGAAGTATTTTGGGAGGTAATATAAGATTGGTTGTAGTAATTGGTAAAAATGAAAAGACAAGACAACTTATAAAAATTTTTAAAACAAGACCTGAGTTTGGATATAAATTCATGTCACAATTTAGCGTTAGAGAAGAAGGTTTTTCTTTAAGTAAGTGTTTTGATTATATCATTGATAATGATATTAATGAAATATATTTTTCAGTTGCAGAATTATCGAATAAACAAATCAATGAACTTATAGATTTTGCCGATAACAATTTACGAGAGTTAAAATTTATACCAGATAATAAGGAGATTTTTTCTAAAAAACTTAAATATGAGTATTACGATTATATTCCAGTACTTTCTTTAAGAAATATACCTCTACAAGAATCCTTAAATAAGTATGTGAAACGATTATTTGATATACTGTTCTCACTTTTTATTATCGTTTTCATTCTATCATGGTTAACACCTTTGCTGGCTATTCTTATCAAAATAGAATCTAAAGGCCCTGTGTTTTTTAAACAATCTAGAAACGGATTTAATTATAAAGAGTTTGATTGTTATAAATTTAGATCTATGACGCCCAATAAAAATGCACATTTGCATCAGGCAACAAAAGGTGATGCTAGAGTTACTAAAGTTGGTGCTTTTATTAGAAAAACAAGTATAGACGAGCTTCCACAATTTTTTAATGTCTTGTTTGGAGACATGTCGGTTGTTGGCCCAAGACCTCACATGGTAAGCCATACAAATATGTATGCAAGAAGAATAGATAAGTTTATGGTTAGGCATTTTGTAAAACCAGGTATTACAGGTCTAGCTCAAGTAAGTGGCTTTAGGGGTGAAATAGAAACAGATAAGGACATTATAAACCGCGTAAAGTACGATATTTTTTATGTCGAAAACTGGTCTTTACTTCTTGATATTAAAATTACAGTGCAAACTTTTATAAATGCACTAAAAGGCGAGAAAAAAGCATATTAAATGGAAGCGCTTGTTTCCATAATAATGCCAACATATAATTCTCAACGTTTTATTACCCCTACCATTGAAAGTGTTTTAAAGCAAACCCACACAAATTGGGAACTTATTATTATTGACGATGCCTCAAACGATGATACACTTTCAATTGTAAACAATTATGCTTCTAATAATAGTAATATTAAGGTGTTTCAAAATAAAATGAATCAAGGTGCGGCAGTTACACGTAACAAAGGTATTGAGGAAGCCCAGGGAGACTTTATTGCGTTTTTAGATAGTGATGACTTATGGAAACCGCATAAACTAGAACAGCAGCTTAAATTTATGCTTGCTAATAATGCTAAAGTTAGTTTTTCAAGTTATGATATCATGGATGAAAACGGCAGTCTATTACGTAAAACTGTAAAGGCATTACCTAAAATAACCTATAAAAAACTTTTAAAGTGTAATTACATTGGTAACCTAACTGGAATTTATAATACAAAAGTTTTGGGTAAAGTATACGCGCCAAACCTTCGCAAACGGCAAGATTGGTTGTTGTGGTTACAGGCCGTTAAAAAAAGTAAAATGCCCGCTTTAGGTGTGGAAGAGTCTTTGGCAATATATAGAGTGAGAACACATTCTATATCTTCAAATAAATTAAGCCTTATTACCTATAATTACTTAGTATATAAAAAAGGATTAGGTTTTTCAACTCTAAAATCAATCTATTATCTTGTGCGCTTTCTGTTTGAATACTTTTTTGTAAAGTCTAAACAAACAGTTACTTCACAAAAGACGTAAATTGCTTTAACTTACCGCCTCTAGTGCGTTTTAAAGCCGATTGTCTTTCAAAATTAATGGTTAATCCATCTTCTAAATACCTCTTAATTTCTTTTTTAATGGTGTTTATTTTGGCTTCTGAAAGTAGTGCTTTACTTGTGTATCGTATTTTAAAAGTATCTAATGCATGTTGTTCAATAATAAATTCTTTTACGTTGGCGTCATCTTCAATTACTGTTTTTGTGATGTAGTAGAATGTTAAGCCTGCAGCCCTTTTTCCGCTAGGTAATACTACAATATCACTCGTTCTGCCTATTACGTTTTGCAATATTGGTTTTTTCAACGTACTTGTTTTATGCAGCATTCCAAAATCACCAATATCATATCTAATAAATGGATGCGCAGTATTGTAAAGTGAGGTTACTACAATGCGACCTTCTATTCCGTTTTCTACAGGGGCATCATTATCATCTAAAATCTCAATAAATAAATCCTCAGTATTTACAATCCATTCATTTTCGGGTGTGTTAAAAGCAATCAAACTCAGTTCTGCAGATCCATATTCATTTGCAATAGGCACACCAATATAAGTTTCAAGTAAGGTTTTATCATCATCAAAAAGCATTTCAGCAGTCACAATACATAATTTTAGTGTTGGGCAAACATCTTTTAAAATCATGTTTTTTTTCTCTAAAAACTTAGCCAATTGCACAATGGCACTTGTATATCCATTAATATACTCAAAGGCTGTTGTTTTAAATTTTGTGATGTTCCACTCTAGTTGCACATCACTCATATCAAACACTGAAAATCGAAACCTATTGCCTAATATATCTTTAAAGCGTTCTTTGTAATATCCTAAGCCTTTTATAGGAATACCATAAAACCGTGCTTGTTTAGCGTTTGTTGCATCAATACCATACCATGCGTATCTATCTATAAAATTTGCCCAAGACAGCGCATGCGCGTATTTATCTTTAGCAAAAATTAGAGGTGTTCCTGAAGAACCTGATGTTTTATGTATATGCGAATTTTTTACTGTAAATCCTGTTGATAAGCGTTCCTTTAGCGGAATTTGTAGATCACTTTTTTTAATTACAGGAAGCTTGTGCCACACATTGGTGTCAACATTTTTGGTAATACGTTGGTAAAATTTATTATGGTTTACATGATAGTCTACAATGGCTTTCTTTCTAGAGCTCAAATAGATCTCGTATGCCTTATCAGATTTCGATTGAATTTCTGCTAAGTCACGCTTAGCTTTCTCAATAGGAAAGCCTTTTAATTTTAATGTTAGATTAAATAAATTCACTTTAAAACGATATTGATGTAAAGTAAATAAAAAATATTCGTGTATTAGAAGCATTAATTTTATTTTTGCGGAAACTTTAAAACACGCAAAAGCCATGGCGTGTTAAACCAATAATTTGTTATTCTCACGTTAATGGGAATTTAAAACACACTACAAATGAATATTTTAATACTAGGTTCAGGCGGAAGAGAGCACACATTTGCTTGGAAAATTGCACAGAGTAACACATGTAAAAATCTTTATGTAGCTCCTGGCAACTCTGGTACTGCTGAGGTTGCAACTAATGTAAATATTGGAGTAACCGATTTTGAAGCCATAAAAGCCTTAGTTTTAGATAAGCAAATTGATATGGTAGTGGTTGGACCAGAAGATCCTTTGGTAAAAGGAGTTCACGATTATTTTTTGAATGATGATGCTATAAAGCATGTATCAGTTATTGGGCCACAAAAAGCAGCAGCAGAATTAGAAGGTAGTAAAGAATTTGCAAAGGAGTTTTTATACCGTCATAATATTCCAACAGCAGCTTACGAAAGTTTTACAAAAAACACTGTAGAAAACGGTTATGCATTTTTAGAAACGTTAAAGCCGCCTTACGTATTAAAAGCAGATGGTTTAGCAGCAGGAAAAGGCGTTGTTATTTTGAATGATATTGATGAGGCTAAAGCCGAATTAAAAAGCATGTTGGTTGATGCTAAGTTTGGCGATGCCAGTACTAAAGTGGTTATTGAGGAGTTTTTAGATGGTATAGAATTAAGCTGTTTTGTGCTTACCGATGGTACACATTATAAAGTACTGCCAACCGCTAAAGACTATAAGCGTATTGGTGAAGGTGATACAGGTTTAAATACTGGCGGTATGGGAGCAGTTTCTCCAGTACCTTTTGCTACAGATAACTTTTTAAATAAAATAGAAAACCGCATCGTAAAGCCAACGGTAGAAGGCTTAAAAAAGGATAATTTACCATACGTTGGTTTTATATTTATAGGGTTGATTAAAGTAGGAGATGACCCAAAAGTAATTGAATACAACGTGCGTATGGGCGATCCTGAAACCGAGGTGGTTTTTCCAAGGCTAAAGAACGATTTGGTTGAAATTTTGCAAGCCATGGCCAATGGCACTTTAGATAAAATTGATATTGAAATTGATAATCGTGCGGCTACAACTGTTATGCTAGTCTCTGGTGGCTACCCTGAAGCGTATGATAAAGGTAAAGAAATTACAGGTGTAGAACACATCAAAGATTCAATACCGTTTCATGCAGGTGCTCAACTACAAGATGGCAAAATTGTAACGTCTGGCGGTCGTGTTATGGCTATTACATCGTATGGTAACAGCTACCAAGAAGCCATAAAAAAATCTTACCAAAGTATAGAAAAACTACATTTTGATAAGATGAACTATCGTAAAGATATTGGTTTCGATTTATAGAAACGAATGCGAAGAAATACTTTTATCTTCTTCGTTATTGTCGTTAAATAATTTAAGTTGTTTAATCCAATACAACATAGCTACAAATCCTATGATTACAAATATCCAAGATGCTGTGTTAGCTAGCCACCAGTTGTCTAGTTCTAATGCTCTTAAGGCATCAAATGGCGCAAAAAGTACATCTACAAATAAATCTCGTATGGCGTAAAATAAATCTTTCATCTATTTAATTTTTTATTTAGAAAATATCCAATCCCGACTATTCGGCAGAATACATTCAGTTGCTTATATAAATTCTAATCATTTTATTTCTGAATTTTAAAAAGGAAAATTCATGTGATGATTAGTATATTTACATTGCAAAAATACAAAAACAGTTAATGATTACAAGCATTTTTAGTAAATCTAAGCCAATTAATTTTATAGTTGTCTTTTTTATTATTGCAATTGCTTGTGCACGCTCTTTTACTAAAATTGAAAGCGATACTACTAATATTAACACTGTTTTAATTTTTATTGCTCTGTTTCTAAGCAGTTACTTTTCAATGTTGGTACTAAATTTTGTATCAAGTAAAAACAACCTTACCCAAACCAATAGCTTAGAAATTATACTTTATGGTATTTTTATATTGATGATACCACAAACCACAGCAAGTTTAAAATTAACTTTAGCCAATGTTTTTTTACTATTTAGTATAAGACGACTTATTAGCCTACATTCTCAAAAAAACATTAAAAAAAAGCTGTTTGATGCTGCTTTTTGGATTGGAGTATCTACACTTTTTTATTCTTGGTCTATATTGTTTTTTGTGCTAATACCAGTTGCAATACGACTGTTTACCGATAATACACTTAGAAATTGGCTTATTCCTTTAGTAAGTATAATTACAGTATTTGTTATATGGTATTGTTTGTGTTTTTTGTGTAGTTATGATGCTATTGGCTATTTATATCACGGTTTTCAGGTAAGTTTAGATTTTAGTGCGTATAATTCTATACAGTTTTTGGTGGCATCAACCTTGTTATTCTCTTTTGGGTTTTGGTCTTTACTATTTTATATTAAAAGCATAAATAAAAAGAAAAAAGCGTTACGTCCTGCATTCTATCTCATAATTTGGGCAGTAGCTATTGCATTTTTACTTTTGGTGATTGCGCCAGAAAAAACAGGCAGAGAATTTCTATTTATGTTTGCACCTTTAGCAATTATTATTGCAAATTATATTGAAATAATAAGAGAAAAATGGTTTAAAGAAGTGTTTTTTACTGTGATACTACTAGTGCCCATCGTGCTGTTACTTTTGCAGTTTTCCTCCAAAGGATAAATCGCCAGCATCACCTAACCCAGGCACAATGTAGCCTTTATTATTTAATGTTTGATCTATTGAAGCAATCCAAAGATGTGTGTTTTTTGGAAATTTATCTGCGATAAAATCAACACCGTCTTTAGCACCAATAACACTTACTAAATGTATCTCTTTTGGCGAACCGAAAGGTTTTAGTGCTTCAAAGGTAGCTACCATAGATTGGCCAGTTGCTAACATTGGGTCTACTAACACTAGTGTTTTGTTGTTTAAATCTGGGCAAGCCAAATATTCTACAATAATCTCAAAATTTTCAGGGTTTTCTTTATGATGTCTGTATGCTGATATAAAAGCATTTTCAGCAGTATCAAAATAATTTAAAAGGCCATTATGCAATGGTATACCAGCTCTTAAAATAGAGCAAAGCACAATAGTATTATCAAAATCAGCAGTGTTAAAATTACCTAATGGCGTTATTACCTGTTTAGGACTGTATGATAATAATTTGCTCATTTCATACCCTAAAACTTCCCCAATACGTTCTATGTTTTTTCTAAAACGCATCCTGTCTTTTTGAATAGCCACATCTCGTATTTCGCAAATAAATTTATTTAAAATAGAGTGTTGTTTTGAGAGGTCATGTAAATGCATCTTTTACAGCGCTTTTTAGAATGTTAAAGTTAACTAATATAAGTATATTTGTGCTTTAAATTTTACACTTATGTTTACCAAAAAAGCCAATAAGATATTTCAAGACGTTATAGAAAAATACCATGTTATTAATACTGTAGACCAGCCTTTTGAAAACCCGTACACTAAAAGTGATTTAATAGAGCACTTATTGTATAGAAAATGCTGGATAGATACTGTACAATGGCATTATGAAGATATTATTCGCGATCCGCAAATTGATCCTGTTGCTGCATTAACATTGAAACGTCAAATAGATGCGTCCAACCAAGACAGGACAGATATGGTAGAATATATCGATAGTTATTTTCTTGAAAAATATAAAGACGTTAGCGCAAAAACTGATGCTACCATCAATACAGAAAGTCCTGCTTGGGGTGTAGATAGGTTATCTATTTTAGCGCTTAAAGTGTATCATATGAATGAGGAAGCGACTAGAACTGATGCGACTGAGGCTCATAAAGTTGCTTGCCAAAACAAACTAGAAGTGCTTTTAGAGCAACGCGTAGATTTATCTACGGCAATAGATACACTTTTAAATGATATCGAGAATGGCGATAAATATATGAAAGTGTACAAGCAAATGAAGATGTACAATGATGATGAACTAAACCCAGTGTTGCGTTCTCAAAAGTAAAATTCCTGTAACAACAGGAATCTTAATTTAAGTTGAGATGCCACAACAACCAAAAAAACATATATTAGTTATACGTCTCTCAGCAATGGGAGACGTTGCTATGTCTGTACCTGTTATAAAAGCAGCAACAGAGCAGCACCCCGATTTAAAAATTACGGTGTTAACCAAATCTTTTTTTAAACCATTCTTTAGAAGTTTAAAAGATGTTGAGGTAATTACTGCCGATCTAAAAGGCAAGCATAAAGGTACAATCGGACTTTATAAATTAGCAAGAGGCATTAATAAAAACTTTAAATTTTACGCCATTGCCGATTTGCACAATGTTTTAAGAAGCAAAGTATTAAAACAATTTATTAGCTGTAATAGGTTTATATCAATTGATAAAGGGCGCGCAGAGAAACGCCAATTAACGTCAGGTAAACTATTCAAGCAATTAAAAACAACACATCAAAGATATGCTGATGTGTTTAGTGGGTTAGGCTACCCTATTGATCTATCTAAACCTTCTTTTCCAGATAAAGTTGATTTAAATGATAAATTAAAACGTATTTTAGGTGATAGAAAGCAGGCTGTTGTTGGTATTGCACCTTTTGCGGCACATGATGCAAAAATGTACCCTTTACATTTAATGGAAGATGTTCTAGAGCACATAAGTGTTATCTACAAAGTGGTGTTATTTGGTGGGGGAAAAAACGAAATAGCCATTTTAAACCGTTGGGCGAAACGGTATAAAAATACAGTGAGTATTGCAGGGAAACTTACTTTAGATGAAGAATTAGATATAGTCTCAAACCTTGATGTAATGCTCTCTATGGATTCTGGAAACGCGCACATTGCAGCAATGTTAGGTATTAAAGTAATAACCATTTGGGGTGTTACACATCCTTATGCAGGTTTTGCGCCGTTTCATCAACCAGAAGATTATGCTTTACTTGCTAATAGAGCCGCTTTTCCTTTAGTGCCAACTTCGGTATACGGTAATAAATATCCTGAGGGTTACAAAGCAGTTAGTGCTTCAATACCGGTACAACATATTTTAGATAAAGTGTCTACTGTAATTTCAAAATAAGACTAAACATCATCATAATCTATAACAATTGTTGCAGTAGTTGGGTGAGCTTGACAGGTTAAAACCAAACCTTCTGCAACTTCACTTTCCGTTAAAATATGGTTTTGTGCCATAGTTGCTTCACCTTCCGTAATGCGCCCTAGGCAACTGCTACAAATCCCTCCTTGGCAAGAATATGGTGCATCTAAATCTTTATCTAATGCAGCCTCAAGTATGGTTTGTTTTGGCGACATTTCAAAGGTAGTCTCTTCATCATCAACTACCACTGTTATTTTAGTTTTGCCAGTTGTAGAAACCGCAGTGGTTTCTTGTTTAATTTCAGAAGATTTTGCAGCTTTAAACAATTCAAAATGTATACGCTTTTCAGCGATACCGTGTTCAGTTAAAACATCTTTTACGGTATTTATCATACCTTCTGGTCCGCATAAATAAAACGCATCAACAGCAACGTGTTTGTGTTTGTTTTTCATTACATAATTAACGGTGCTTTTTTCAATACGTCCAAAAATGGCATCGTCTTCATCGGTTTGACTAAATACAAACTGAATAGAAAAACGTGTACTATATTGGTGTTGTAAGTCTAAAAGTTCGTTAAGAAACATCGTGTCCTTTGTAGTCTTGTTACCATAAACCAGTATAACTTTACTATGTACTTCTTCTTCCAAAGCACATTTTACAATGCTCATAACTGGCGTTATACCACTACCTGCGGCAAATAATGCTATGTTTTTAGTGGTCTTATCGTTAGGTTCAAAAATAAAACGTCCTTTTGGTGACGATACTTCTAAAGTGTCACCAACTTTTAATTGGTTATTTGCGTATGCCGAAAATGTACCGTCATTTACCTCTTTTATGGCAACTTTTAATGCACCACTTTTTGGGGCTTCGCATAAGGAATAATCACGTCGTACTTCGCTACCGTTTATAGTAGTTTTTAATGTGATGTACTGCCCTGCTTTAAAAGAAAATTCAGATTTTAAGTTATCCGTAAGATTAAAACTAATACTTACCGCTTTATCAGTTTCTCTAGTTATGTTTTTAACAGAAAGTGTGTGAAATCCAGACATACTACATTTTTTTAGCAAAAATAATGAAGCAGTGGCGTTTAATCGGTGTTTTTAGTCGAAAAATTAATACATAATTATTTTATGCATAAAATAATTATGTATATTTGAAGTATATGAAAAGTGCCAATTTATACAAAGGAAGCTTAACAACCATTATCTTAAAACTTTTAAATGAGAATGATAAGATGTACGGTTATGAAATTACGCAAAAAGTAAAAGAAATTACTAATGGTGAATTGTTAATTACTGAAGGTGCATTGTATCCTTCTTTACACAAACTGGAGGCCGAAGGATTATTAGATGTAGAATTTTCAAAAGTTAATAACAGAACACGAAAGTATTATAAACTAACAGAATTGGGCACTCAAGAAACGGTAAATAAATTAGCAGAATTAGAAGATTATATAAAAACGATGCGCGCTTTGGTGTATCCAAAATTTAGATTGCAATGATGTTGAACGAAACACAAATTCAAACTGTAAAATCATTTATTGTTAAAAGTGATATAGATTTTGTAGACATAACATTTGAAGTGTTAGATCACATGGTTTGCGATATTGAAAAATTGATGGAAGATGATGCGACCGACTTTGATTCTGCTTTTCGCCAAACTAAGGCAAAGTGGC
>CALDUF010000017.1 GCA_937923515.1 uncultured Flavobacteriaceae bacterium | reverse complement strand
AGGTTATCTAACAAAAATGCGCTCTAAAGTAGTAAGTAGAGAACATCTTAATGAGTTAGGAAGAGAGCTAAATCTTATTGCCTTAGTAAAAAGTAAAATTCCGTCAGGGCAATTTGGAGATAACATTCACGGTAACTTATTTGAAGCTTTAGTAGGCGCTATTTTTTTAGACAAAGGCTATAAATACTGCGAAAAATTTATTTACAAAACAGTAATTACACCGCATGTAGATATCACACAATTAGAGGGTAAAGTTATCAGTTATAAAAGCCTTTTAATAGAGTGGTGTCAAAAAGAAAAAAAGGTGTTTGATTACAATGTATATGAAGACACTGGTAATGATAATGTTAGGCATTTTTCAGTAAAACTATCCATAGACCGTAAAATTGTATCTAAAGCTAGAGCAACTTCAAAGAAAAAAGCTGAAGAAAAAGCATCAAAACGCGCATTTTTTGTGTTTCAAAGTAAAATGTCTAAAAAGATTTAGTTTTTAGGTATCAGAACTACAACGTTTGAGTGGGGTTTTGGTATTAAGAAATCGTAAATCCATTGATTCCTAAGCTATTTTAGCATTATATTTACAACATTAATAGTCAGGTTATGGCAATACACAAACTTATTCTTGATGATATTTTTGAGGATGTGTCCTGTACTTTAATTGCCATTCATTGTGCAATAGAAGATTACAGATTAGCTTATCTTTTAAATAAGTATTTAAATATTACTTTAAAAAGAAACCCACAAGATTTAGATTTTAATAAAGGCATTGCAACCTATTCTCTTTTTGAATACGAGGACGAGAAAAAACTAATCAAGTGGAATTTAGTCTCTAATATTTGCAAAATAGAAACCGACTCAAAATTAGTACAACAATCATTATTTAGTACACACCATAAAGTAATTAAAACCCATAATTTAATTCCAGAGTATGGAAAGGTAAATTACTTTTTAAAAATAGATAATGAGTTTAATAATAGTATAGAAAAACAAATAATAAATAACCTCTTAAAGATTCCACAAATAGCAATGGCATATGATGTTGATATGAGCACGTTGAAATCTAAAGAGCATTTAATTTTCGATTGATGGGATTAAGAAAAAAAACAAAAATAGTTGCAACCTTAGGTCCAGCAACAAGCACTAAAGCGGTGCTAAAAGGCATGCTTGAAGAAGGTGCCAACGTATTTAGAATAAATTTTTCGCATGCAGATTATGCCGATGTGAAAGCACGCATACAAATGATACGCGAACTTAACGAAGAGTTTGGGTACAACGCATCAATTTTAGCCGATTTACAAGGTCCAAAATTACGTGTAGGCGTAATGAAGGAAGAAGTAGAGGTAAACCCTGGAGACGAAATTATTTTTGAAACAGGAGAGCGCTTTGAAGGCACAAAAGAGCGTGTTTACATGACCTACGAAAGGTTTCCGCAAGATGCAAACCCAGGAGAGCGAATACTTTTAGACGATGGTAAATTAATTTTTGAAGTTGTATCTACCGATAAGAAAAGCCAAGTAAAAGCCAAAGTTATACAAGGTGGCCCATTAAAATCTAAAAAAGGAGTAAACCTTCCAAATACCGATATTTCGCAACCTGCGTTAACAGAAAAAGATATAGAAGATGCAATATTCGCAATAAGTCAAGATGTAGATTGGATTGCCTTATCCTTCGTGCGTCACGCAGAAGATTTAATGCAACTGCGAGATTTAATTAAAGAACACGGCGAATATAAAATTCCAATCATTGCTAAAATAGAAAAGCCAGAAGCTGTTGCCAATATTGATAAAATTGTAACGCAGTGCGATGGTATCATGGTAGCACGTGGCGATTTAGGTGTAGAAGTACCAGCCGAAGAAGTGCCACTAATTCAAAAACAGCTCGTTTTAAGAGCAAAAAAAGCTAGAATTCCGGTAATCATCGCAACACAAATGATGGAAACCATGATATCTAGCTTAACACCAACAAGAGCCGAAGTTAACGATGTTGCCAACTCCGTTATGGATGGTGCAGACGCCGTAATGCTTTCAGGCGAAACCTCAGTTGGGCAATACCCAGTTCAGGTTATAAAACAAATGAGTGATATTTTAAAAAGTGTAGAAGATTCGCCACTTATTAAAGTGCCAGAAATGCCACCACACATTCGCACCAACCGTTACATCACAAAATCTATATGTTACCACGCCGCAACTATGGCAAACGAAATAGATGCAAAAGCCATTTCAACCCTAACCAATAGTGGGTATACTGCTTTTCAAATTTCAGCGTGGCGACCATCGTGTCATATCCTAGTATTTACATCAAACAAACGTATATTAACACGCTTAAGCCTATTGTGGGGCGTAAAAGCATTTTACTACGATAAATTCGTAAGTACAGACGAAACCATAGAAGACGTAAATGCAATAGCCTGTAAAAAAGGCTATCTAGAAGTTGGCGACATGCTCATCAGTTTAGCCGCAATGCCAATACAAGAAAAAGGTATGGTAAACACCCTAAGAGTTACAGAAATAGAAACCTGTAGCTTTTAAATTATAAATTATTTGGGCGTTACCCCTTTGGTAATCAAGGCAATTATTAAAATGCTTGCAAAACGGGGTCGCGCTTTCCATTATATCTTTTACAAACAAAAACCTGCTAAAAAAGCAGGTTTTTGTTTGTAAAAGGATGCCATTACAATCGCTAACGCGGGAGTATTTGCTAGCGTAGTACTCTATTCAAAATTATTTGGTGTTGGCATTAGTCAATTCAGTAATACTGTAGCCTATACAATACAACCAAACTTAAAAAAGTAATATTATTGAGACGTAGGCGTAGATTCTGGAACACTTAAAGGTTTACCCATGTATACCAATTTGTAGCCTTCTTCTATACTTTCAATCATTTTATTGTGAGACGATATAATTTCTAAAATACCCTTGTTGTCCTTCACCAAAAGGGGTACAATATCTTCATCTTTATTAGTTAAATCAATCAATTCCTCAAAATGCTCCCTACTTTTTATCTTAGCTTCGTGTATTTTTGGATACTTTCTAGCCACTTCAGTTAGCGTATTAAAATCATCAGTTTGCGAAAATAAACCCTCATCAGGGTTGCTAGCTTCACTCACCATTTCATCCGATGTAATTAAACGATAATACCCACTTTCTCCAAACTGGTCTCTAAATCTACTAATCGCATAAGAATTAATTTCCTTACTACCCGTTAATGCCATTAAAAACCCAACATCGTTCAACTCAATATTATTGTTTAATTCTTCAGAATATATATCAGCATTAATCGCATCAAGCCCTTGTTCTTGAGCTAGCTGTACGTTAGATTGGTTGCTATCAATCAACACCACATGCCTGCCATTATTCTCTAAATACTCACCAACCAATCTAGAAAAGTGAGAGGCTCCAACTATCAAAATACCTTCCGATCGTTTTAAAAACACGCCCACTATTTTAGCAAACATACGCGCTGTAGTTGCGTTTAATAATACCGTACCTAACACAATCATAAATACCAAAGGCGTTATGTATTCTGCACCTTCCACATTTTGTCTAAGCAGTTTACTACCAAATAACGATGCGATACCCGCGGCAACAATACCTCTTGGTCCTACCCAACTTATAAATAGTTTTTCATTTAGTTTTAATTTGGAACCATGTGTACTTGTAAATACAGCCAAAGGCCTTACTACAAACACAACTAGAGCAAATAAAAGTGCAGTTTTCCATGTGTAGAGTAGCTCTAAATCTTTAAAATCAATATTAGCAGCCAGTAAAATAAATAGTATAGAAATAAGCAACACACTAAGCGATTCTTTAAAATAAAGTAATTCTTTTATGTTTTCAAGTTTACCATTACCTAGCACCATACCCATAACTACAACTGCTAGTAAACCAGACTCGTGTGCAAAAAGTTCAGACTCTACAAACACCAATAAAACGGTAGATAAAGACACTACGTTCAATAAATAATGTGGTATAAATTTTTTGTTTATAGCAAATGCTAAAGCATGTGCAAACGTAAAGCCAAACGTAGTACCAAATAAAATAATTTTTCCAAATTCTATTAAGGCGGTTTTGGTAAAGCCGCTATCGCCTTCTACACTTATAAATTCAAACACCAATACAGCAACTAATGCGCCTATGGGGTCTATTAAAATACCTTCCCATTTCAATACGGTAGAAATATCTTTTTTTAGCGGAATGTTTCGTAAAATAGGAGTAATTACTGTAGGGCCAGTAACTATAATTAAACCCGAAAACAGTAACGACAATTCCCAGCCTAATTCAAAAATAAAATAAGCTAAAGCACCTGCGCCAAAAAACGTTATAGCAGAACCTACGGTAATTAATTTTGTAATTACTGGGCCTACGTTGCGTATTTCTGCACGTTTTAAAGTTAAACCACCTTCAAACAGAATAATACTTATGGCTAACGACACGAAGTAGTATAAACTTTCGCCAGGAAACAATCCTTTTTCCCCATTCCAGATAGGTTCTATCCATTTACTGCCATCTTCACTTAAGTATTGCGAAGCAATAGGGCCAACTAATAAACCTATTAAAATAAGTGGTAAAATGGCTGGAATTTTTAATTTCCAAGCTACCCATTGCGCCAAAATACCAAGGATAATTATTCCCGCAAGTTCTAACATATATGCTGTTTTCTTTTTTCGAAACACTAAAATAAAGAAAATGATAGGATTTACTTCGATTATATTGTTTTTGTTAAATAGAAAAGTATATCTCGCCCAGTCGTACTAGAGTTTTTATGTGTGTTTTGTTTATAAGAAGTTTAAATCGTGTTCACGTTAATAAACTCTTAACGATACGGTCGATTTTACCCATATTTCGTAAATTCGTCAATTATGAATTTATACCCTATCAATTCAGGTAATTTTAAGTTAGATGGCGGTGCTATGTTTGGTGTAGTGCCAAAATCAATTTGGAGTAAAACAAATCCTGCCGATGATAAAAACATGATTGATTTAGGAGCAAGATGCCTGCTAATTGAGGATGGAAATCGCTTAGTTTTGATTGATACAGGTATGGGTAATAAACAATCAGAAAAGTTTTTTGGCTATTATTATATGTGGGGCGACGATACGATTGACACCTCATTAAAAACATATGGTTTTCATAGAGACGACATTACGGATGTGTTTTTAACCCACTTACATTTCGATCATTGTGGCGGTGCTATCCAATGGAATACAAATAAAACAGGGTACGAACCCGCTTTTAAAAACGCAAATTTTTGGAGTAATGCAGCACACTGGGATTGGGCAACGCAACCCAATGCTCGTGAAAAAGCCTCTTTTTTAAAAGAAAATATTTTACCCATAGAAGCGAGTGGGCATTTAAAATTTACTGAAGTACCACATGGCGACATATTAAAAAATTCTGCCTTGGGTTTTGATATTTTTTTTGCTGATGGGCATACCGAAAAACAAATGATTCCCATGATTCAATACAAAGGTAAAACCATTTGTTTTATGGCCGATTTACTGCCAACCGCTGGCCATTTGCCTTTACCGTATGTTATGGGGTATGATATGAGGCCTCTATTAACACTTACTGAAAAAGAAAAGTTTCTAAATTTAGCGGCAGATAACGGGTATTATCTATTTTTAGAACACGATGCACATAACGAAGTTATAACTGTAAAACATACAGAAAAAGGCGTACGGTTAGACAGCACACTATCAGCCGAAGACCTATTTAATTAAGAACGACTAATTCAAATATAAAATGAGAACAATTAAACAAGTAATCTTAACTATAGCTACTACTACCTTGTTATTAGGTTGCGGTAGTACTGGAGAAATTCTATTAACTCCTGAAGAAAATATTGATGCTATTCCATTAAAAGTTTCAGATTTAACTGAAGCTGAAAAACAAAATTGGGGGCATTTAGACTTATTAGTGGATACCATTCCAGGGATGAGTGTAGACAAAGCGTATGCCGAAATTATTAAAAGCAAAAAAGGAAAAAAGGTAATTGTAGCTGTAATTGATTCTGGTATCGATATAGATCATGAAGATTTAGATGCTAACATCTGGACCAATACCGATGAAAAACCAGGAAACGGAAAAGATGATGACAATAACGGCTATATTGATGATGTACACGGATGGAATTTTTTGGGCGATGGTTACAATGAGCAGTTAGAATATGTTAGAATTCTAGCTAGTGGCAATACCAGTCATCCAGACTATGCTGCTGCTAAAGCTGAATATGAGAGTGAGTATACAAAATGGACTGAGCGTAAAACACAATACGATCAAATTTACCAGCAAATAAAAGGTGCTGATGATGTGTTGTCTCAGCATTTTGGTAAAAAAGATTATACCCAAAAAGAAGTTGGTGCTATAAAAACTGAAGACCAAACTTTAGGACAAGCAAAACAAGTTGCACAATACATGTATAGTAATGGTTTAGAATCTATGGCTGATGCTTTAGAAGAAGTTAATAATGCTATTAAAAGTATTAACGAACGTTTAAACTACAATTTAAATAAAGATTTTAAAGGGCGTGTAAACGGTGATGATCCAGAAAATATGAATTCTAAATTCTACGGCAACGGAAACGTAAAACCTATTAAAAAAGACGAAAGCCACGGTACACACGTTGCTGGAATTATTGCTGCAGAACGCAATAACGGCTTAGGCGCAAATGGTGTTGCTAATAATGTAGAAATTATGAGTATTAGAACAGTGCCTAATGGCGATGAATATGATAAAGATGTGGCACTTGCTATTCGTTACGCTGTAGATAATGGTGCGTCTATAATCAACGGTAGTTTTGGTAAAAGTTTCTCACCGCATAGCGACTGGGTAAGAGATGCCATAGCCTATGCTTCTAAAAACGATGTGGTTTTTGTGCACGCTGCAGGAAACGATAGTAAAAACGTTGATGAAAAACCTAACTTTCCTGATGATAATATAAATGGGCAAGAAGTTTCAAACACTTATATAAGAGTTGGTGCTTTAGCACCTAAGTATGGTTCTGGTTTACTAGCTGGTTTTTCAAACTACGGAAAAAGCAATGTTGATGTATTTGCTCCTGGTGCTCAAGTATATTCTACAACACCAGAAAATGAGTACGATACCAAAGGTGGTACGTCTATGGCGGCTCCAGCGGTTGCAGGTGTAGCGGCTTTAATTAGGTCGTATTATCCCAAGTTAACTGCTGCTCAAGTAAAACAAATTATTATGGATTCTGGTTTAGATATTAATACTAAGGTAATTGTTGGTGGTAACACTGACGATATTCAACCTTATAAAAATATTGTAAAATCTGGTAAAATTGTTAATGCCTATAATGCCTTAATTATGGCATCAAAAATGGCACAATAACTTATGTTGTAAATTTTAGGTTGTTTTACAAGTTCATTATATCTTGTAAAACAACCTTTTTTAATTTTTTTCGTTATGAAACGTTTTTCAATTCTAGCTTTTTCTCTTGTACTTTTTATCTCTTGTTCTAGTATGCAAAGTACAATTCCAAATACGCCAAATACACCCAAAACGCCAAATATTGCTACTAACGCCACAGCTACTTACTGGCAACAACATGTAGATTATAACATGGAGATTGATATGGATGTTAATACTTATCAATACAAAGGCAAGCAAGAATTGGTCTATACAAATAACTCACCCGATGTTTTAAATAAAGTGTTTTATCATTTATACTTTAATGCGTTTCAACCTGGAAGCGAAATGGATGTACGCTCAAGAACTATTGCAGATCCAGATCCAAGGGTTGGCGATAGAATAAGCAAGTTAAAACCTAACGAAATTGGATACATTAAAGTAAACAGCTTAAAACAAAACGGAAAAGCCATCAATCACCAAACGGTTGGCACTGTTTTAGAAGTAGATTTAGTAACACCTATACAACCAGGCGAGCGTGTCACTTTTACGATGGATTTTGATGCGCAAGTACCGTTACAAATTCGTCGTTCTGGACGAAATAATAAAGAAGGCGTTGCGCTTTCTATGACGCAGTGGTATCCTAAATTAGCCGAATATGATTTTGAAGGTTGGCATGCCGATCCCTATATCGGTAGAGAATTCCACGGGGTTTGGGGCGATTTTGATGTGAAATTAACTATCGATAAAAATTATGTTGTTGGCGGAACGGGGTATTTAGAATCTGAAAAAGAGAACGGCAGTAAAAAAACACTACATTTTACAGCACCAAACGTGCACGATTTTACCTGGGCCGCAGATCCAGACTATATTCATGATACGTTACAAATGCCTAACGGACCACTTTTAAACTTCTACTACAAAAGTACTTTAGATAAAGAAAAGCTAGAACATTGGAAAAACTTACAGCCTAAAGCAGCTGAAATTATTGAATATTTTAGCACGCATATTGGCAACTACCCATACAAGCAATATTCTGTAATTCAAGGTGGTGATGGCGGTATGGAATACGCCATGTGTACCCTTATTACAGGAAACCGTAGCTTTGGAAGTTTGGTGGGTGTAACAGCTCATGAAATGGCACATACTTGGTTTCAGTTTTTATTAGCTACAAACGAAGCCAAACACGAATGGATTGACGAAGGTTTTACAAGCTATATTAGCGGTTGGGTTATGAATGATATATTTAGTAGAAACAATCCAAACCCATCGTTAAACGCTTACAAAGGTTATTACTATTTAGCAAATTCTGGAAAAGAACAACCCTTAACTACCCATGCTGATAGATACAGGTATAACGAAGCTTATGGTATTTCTGCATATAGTAAAGGGCAAGTATTTTTAGCACAATTAGGATACGTTATTGGTAAAGAAAATCTTAAAAAAACTATTAAAGCGTATTTTGATGCTTGGGCATTTAAACATCCTACGCCAAATGATTTTATCCGCGTTGCGGAAAAGGTATCAGGCTTAGAATTGGATTGGTATTTAACCGATTTTGCACAAACTACAAATACCATTGATTATGCTGTAAAATCTGTTGAAGGCAAAACAGTAGTTTTAGAACGTAAAGGATTAATGCCAATGCCAATTGATGTTACAGTAAGCTACGCTGATGGATCTTCTGAAGATTTTTACATACCGCTACAAATGATGCGTGGTGAAAAACCAACAACAGCAACACTAATTAAAGATTGGGCTTGGGCTTACCCAACCTATACGTTTCAAACTAAAAAAGAGGTAAAACGTGTGCATATAGATCCTACAGGATATATGGCAGATGTTGATCAAACCAACAACAAACTTGATAAATAATGAAACGAGAAGATCTAAAACAAGTGCCTACCGAGGATTTACAAAAGAAATATAAAACCTTTAAAATGGCGTTTTATGTAATGGCGGGAATTGTAGGGATTATGTTTGTTATTAGTTTTTTTAATTGGAAAGTAGCTGGGTTTAGTGCTTCAGTTTTATTACCTGTTTTTTTTATACCGTTAGTGTTGGTTAATTATTTGAATCTAAAAAAAATAGGTAATGAGTTAACAACTAGAGATACTTAAAAAACTAGTGGTAATGCCCAAAAAAAGTTCGGTTTGCTTGTGTTAAAACCCAAACTTAAGTTGTACGCTCACGCTTTTTTTTGCTTTGGGTGTTGCTTTTTTTTCTGTATTTAAATTTGATAATGAAATACCTAATAAACGCACAGAATTATTTAGCTTTTCTTGATACAACAAGTCTTTTGCAGTCTCAAGAATTACACTTTTATCGCTAATATAATAAGGCAAAGTTTTACTGCGCGTTTGTAATGTAAAATCGCTGTACTTTATTTTTAAAGTAATTGTTTTACCAGCCACTTTGTTTTTAGAAAGGCGTCTCGCTACTTCTTCAGCAATATGCGTTAACTTTTCTAACATAAAAATTTCAGAAGATAAATTTTCACTAAACGTACGTTCTGCAGCTAAACTTTTTCTAGTGCGGTGTGGCTTCACTTCACTATTATGAATACCTCTTACAATGTAATAGTAATACCGCCCAGATTTACCAAAATTCTCATCAAGATATTCTAAAGATTTTTGTTTTAAATCTGCCCCAGTAAAAATGCCTTTTTGGTACATTTTTTCGGCAGTAACTTTGCCAACGCCGTAAAATTTTCTAATATCAAGCTGTTCTAAAAATTCTAAAACCTCCTCAGGATTTACAGTTTTTTGTCCGTTGGGTTTATTGTAATCGCTAGCAACTTTTGCTATAAATTTATTAATGGAAATACCTGCTGAAGCTGTTAACCCTACCTCGTTTAAAATTCGTGCTCTAATGTCTTTGGCAATTAAAGAGGCACTAGGGTTTCCTTTTTTATTTTCAGTAACGTCCAGATACGCTTCATCTAAAGAAAGCGGTTCAACCAAGTCGGTATAATCGTAAAATATTTTCCTAATTTTTTGAGAAATTTCACGATATCGGTCAAAATTCGTTTTAACAAAAATAAGATGCGGACATAGTTTTATGGCCAACGATCCTGCCATAGCACTTTTTACTCCAAATTTTCTAGCTTCATAGCTTGCTGCACTCACAACACCGCGTTTTCCACCACCACCAACAGCAATAGCTTTTCCTTTTAACTCAGGATGATCCATTTGCTCAACAGACGCATAAAAGGCATCCATATCTACATGAATAATTTTTCGTGTTGGTAAATCGGCAGACATAATGTAAATTTATGAATTCCTTCGCATGCAAGGAACTTAAAATAATTAAAAAGTAATATCCATAATTTGGGGCGTAATTATGATTGAAATAGAACGTAAGTTTCTCGTAAACTCTATGGGTTTTAAAACTGAAGCTTTCAAAGGCACTAGGGTAATTCAAGGCTATTTAAATTCGCATAAGCAACGCGCTGTTAGGGTAAGACTAAAAGGCGATATTGGGTATTTAACCATTAAAGGCGAATCGTCTAAAAATGGATTATCGCGTTTTGAGTGGGAAAAAGAGATTTCTAAACAAGAAGCAGAAGCCTTATTAAAACTCTGCGAACCAGGTGTTATTGATAAAATGCGATACGAAGTAAATGTGGGCAATCATATATTTGAGGTTGATGAGTTTTTTGGAGAAAACACCGGATTGATAGTTGCTGAGGTTGAGTTAGCATCTGAAAAAGAAGCTATTGAAATACCTGATTGGTTAGGAGATGAAGTATCAGGGCAAACAAAATATTATAATTCGCAGTTAAGTAAATATCCTTATACATTATGGTGATTATGAAAAAAACAGTACTTTTTTTAAGTATAATAGGCCTCTTTTACAATTGCAAAGAAAAAGTAAAACCTATACAAGACATTAGTGAAACAGTAGTAATTAAAGATACAGTAAAAGCACCTGTAGCAGAAAAATTAGACGCCTTAGATGTTATTACAAACACACCTAAAACTATTAAACAAATTAAAGCAGAATTAACAGCAAAAGGATTTAAAACATTTGATTATGTTGATAAAACAACAAAAGATACTGTTTTAATGCAGCAGTATTTTATGGCGTTTTTAAAAAGCGGTCCTATACGCGGCCAAAACGAAGAAGAAGCGGCCGATTTACAGGAACAACACTTGGCTCATTTAAAAAAAATGTACGACTTGGGTTATGCTGATATTTCTGGGCCTTTTGGAGACGAGGGCAACATTCGCGGTGTTACCATTTATAACGTGCCAACCTTGAAAATGGCAGATAGTTTAGCAAATTCTGACCCTATGGTACAAGCAGGACGCTTAGAAATAGAAATACATCCTTGGTGGGCTGCAAAAGGATTTCTATTACGCTAATGCTAAAAAAACTACAACGCTATTGGCCTGTTATTAACTGCGTAATAATTATTTTACTGCTACTTATTCATTTTGTATTTAGAGAAATGAATCATTATTTCTCATTGCTATTTTACGCATTTCCATTGCCTGTCATCATATGCATCACATTAAGTTTTGTTTTTACACTCAAAGGGAAATTAAAATATTATAATTTAATTCTAACGTTTATCCTATTGGCAATATGGTGCAATAGAAGTTTACATATCACTGCAACCAATAGTATTAAAGAAAATGATACCGAAATAGTATTTTGGAACGCTACGCACAAAAGGGAGTTTAAACATGTATTTGATGCCTGTAAGTCGCTCCCAGATCTTGTTGTTTTGGTAGAATATCACGCAGAAGAAATAGGACAAATTAAAGCAAAACACCCAAGCGCATATTTTTACTGGCATGAGGATAGCGAAATTGGCGTTTTTTCAAAAGCACCAATTTCTGTTAAGGAAATAGTGGTATCTAAACACAAATCTGTAATTATCAACTTTACAACGCAAAGGCTTAACTGTTTTGCAGTAGATGTTAATTCAAGTCTTTTAGTTTCAAGACAAGAAGAATTAGCATTTGTAAATCGCACCATACTAAACAAACAACCTTCAATAGTTTTAGGAGATTTTAATTTACCCTACGAATCTATTTTCTTTAATACTATTAAAGCAAATTTTAATCATGTGCTAACAAAAAAAGGCAATGGTTTTAGAGAAACTTGGTTTTGGAATATACCGCTTTTATCTCTAGATCATATTTGGGTTTCTAAAGATTTGAATATTTTAAATGCTGATAAAATGAGTACTTGGAAATCAGATCACAGCATGATTAAAACCGTTATTCAAAGATAAAAATTGAAGTTTAACGGGTTGTATAGTTTTTGTATAGGTATCATTCGCTTTAACGCAATTACAGTTGAAGAACTTTTTCTTAATATAGCTTAAAATAGATATGGTTTGGGAAAACCATAGTTTAAACGGTATAAAAAATCAAAAATTTAATCTTTTATTTAAGTTGTTTGTGCGTGTTACTTTTTACGCAAAATGCCTTAGCGCAATTAGGATTTTGTACAGGAAATTCTGGCGATCCTATTTTTACGGAAAATTTTGGTATGGGTACAACCAATACGCCCCTCCCAGCAGGAACAACAACCTATCCGTTTTCAACTGGTTATCCTGTTGATGGTTTTTACACCGTATCTGACGGGACTTTTGGAAATAGTTTTGATTGGCACCAAACTGTAGACCATACTCCTTTTGATAGTAACGGTAAATGTTTAATTGTAAATGCTGCGGCTTCTCCTGGCGAGTTTTATAGAACCACAGTAACCGGTCTTTGCGAAACTACAACTTACGAGTTTTCAGCTTGGGTATTAAACCTAGTGCGCGCGGGTACGTTTTGTTCTAGACAACCAGGTGGCACCATACCAATTAACGTTGGGTTTGAAATTTGGGATAGTACAGATACTAATCTACTAGCTAGTGGTAATACAGGTAATATAACACAAACATCGGCACCAAATTGGGAGCAATACGGCTTAGTGTTTCAAACATCACCAGCGCAAAATACAGTAATTTTAAAAATGATAAATAATGGTTTGGGTGGTTGCGGAAACGACTTAGCTATAGACGATATTGAGTTTAAAGCTTGTGGCGACACAGTTGTAGTAAACGATGCTTCAAATGCTACTGCTTTTAGTTTGTGCAGTTCGCAAGCACCATTTACCGAAACCTTAACCGCTACTCCTGATTTTACCGTATATAGTTCACATTTTTACCAATGGCAATCCAGTATTGATAATGGTGTAACTTGGAATGATGTAGTAGGTGAAAACAATCAAACTTTAGCAGTATCTGTTTCTACTAGTACTTATTATAGAGCTAAAATTGCTGAAGTTGCAATTAATTTAACAAATCCGTTGTGTGTTGCTTTTTCTAATGAATATCAAATTACGGTAAATCAACTTCCGCCAATGCCTAATATAGCGTGTTGGGAAACTGCTACAATTGATGCTGCTACCTGTTCATGGAATGTTTCAGGAACGCAGCCCGCTCAACCTAATACCGAATGCTGGGAAACCGCAACATTTAACGATACTACTTGTATGTGGGAAGTCTCAGGAATGCAACCTTTACAACCTGTATTAGAATGTTGGGAAACCGCAACTTTTAATACCACAACATGTATGTGGCAAGTTTCAGGAACGCAGCCTGCTCAACCCAACACCGAATGCTGGGAAACCGCAACGTTTAACGCTACTTCTTGTACTTGGGAAGTTGCAGGTTCGCAACCCGTACAGCCTACTTTAGCCTGTTGGGAAACAGCAACGTTTAATAATACAACTTGCGTATGGGACGTGTCTGGTTCACAACCCGTAGCACCCACACTAGAGTGTTGGCAAACAACAGTATTTAACACCATGACCTGTACTTGGGATACTTCGGGAGTACAGCCACTAGAACCTACAACAGCGTGTTGGGAAACCGCAACATTTAACGCTACAGTTTGCGATTGGCAAGTTACAGGAACACAACCTGAGCAACCTATTCTAGAATGTTGGCAAACAGCATCATTTAACCAAGCAAATTGTATGTGGGAAGTTACAGGAACACAACCTGGAAATATTGTTGAAGCGTTTGTAGGTTTTTGTCCTAATGACGATAAACAACTAACAGCACAAACTAGCATACCTAATCCAACCTATTTGTGGAATAACGGCGCAACAACCCAAAGTATTGAAATAACAACAGAAGGTGTTTTTTCAGTTGAAATTACTGGTGGCGTCTGTGATTTTGAAACTAGAATTTTCGATGTTCAATTTTTGGATATTCCCGTAATTGATAGTGTTATTTCAGAAGGCAAAACAATACTTATAAACACCTTAGATACAGGTGATTATTTATACTCTATTGATGGCGGAGATACGTTTCAAACCAGCAACGTATTTTCTAATATAGAAGGTGGTGTATATGCCATAGCAGTAAAAGATAAAAGTTGTAACGATATTGTAACAATGCAGTATTTACACTTTTTTATTCCTAGATTTTTTACACCGAATAACGATGGTGTTAATGATACGTTTAATTTAGGTGGTATAGCGTTTTTCTCATCATCGGAAGTATCAATTTTTAACAGATATGGTAAGCTCATAAAATATTCAAGAAACAGTACTTTTAGTTGGGATGGCACTTTCAATGGACAAGTATTACCTACTGATGATTACTGGTACGTTATTATTATAGAAGGGCAAAAATTTACAGGACATTTTAGCTTAAAACGTTAATTAGTGATAGTAAACCAGCGTTTAGCCTCATTACCAAATTCATCTACCACAGTTAAAAGATGTTTTCCAAAATCAGGTTTAATTCCTAACTCATGTATATCTTTAGTACTACCAATAAAGGTTGCATCAACATACCAAAATACAGTACTTTCGGGTTTAGAATGTGCAATTTTTAAAATAAGAGCGTTGGTCTCTCCATTAAAATCTTTAGGTAAAAAAATGGACTGGTTGGTTTTAGGATAAATAAAATCTATTGAAACGCTATTGCTACTCAAGCAATCACTTCTAAATTTTGGTAATGGTTTATAAAAGGGGTTTTTACTCTTGTAATAATAGGCCATTAAGGGTGGCAGTACAAACCAAGATTTATGAGTGATATTTGATAAATCTTCGCAAGAGGAATTCACTTGAAAGTGTTCGCTTTTATCTATATGAATTAATTTATGAAACGGACAAGGTTTGGTTTTTATACCACTTTGTTGAATGTATGTTGCTTCGGTGTTATCACAGTTAGGAGATGCACGATAACCGCTCAATTTACAAATAGAAACGTGTTGCATTTCGTCAAATGGTGTAGCAAACCAATCGCTATTGGGTAGTACATCAAACACATCAAAAAGTATGGGTGCCGCAGCTTGTACACCAACCAACCCTGGGCGTCCTTCGCCATCAGCATTTCCTACCCAAACACCTACTACATAATCTTTAGTAGTGCCAATAGCCCAAGCATCACGAAAGCCAAAACTAGTGCCTGTTTTCCACGCAATTTGTTTAGAGCCGTCAAAAAATTCCCAACTTTCGTCACTTTCGGGTCGGTTTACAGCTTTCATACTTTCATAGGTTAAATAAATGGAAGCCGCATCAAATAAGGTTTTATCGGCTGTTTTTTGTCCAAAATCAATAACCTCAGAAGCAAAAAACGTAGGGTCACAAAATTCATTCTCAAAATATGCGCTTGAGGTTTCAGAAAAATGATTTAAGGTTGAAGATAGCGCTGCATAACTTTTGCACAAATCCCAAAGGTTACTTTCTGCACCACCTAAAACTAAGGATAAGCCGTAATGGTTTGCAGTGTATTTTAAATCTTTTAGCTGTAATTGTTTTAAATAATGATGAAACCTATCCAAGCCAAATTCTTGCAGCATTCTAACTGCAGGCACATTTAGAGAGCGCGATAAGGCACGACTTGCAGGCACAGCGCCATCATAGGTTTTATCATAATTCTCAGGAGTATAATTTCCAAATTGTGTGGGTACATCAGCCACTAAAGTATGAGGTAATATATCACCACTATCTAACATAGCTGCGTATAAAAATGGTTTTAAAATACTACCAGTGCTTCTTGGTTTACCAATAACATCTACTTGGTTTTGGTGTGCGTTGTCTGTTGGTGTATTGCCAATGTAAGCTAAAACGTTTCTGGTTTTTACATCTAAAACTAAAACGGCAGCATTGTAAATTTCGTTCTGGCTTAATGTGTTGTAGTGGGTTTTTACAATACGATTTACTTGTTGCTGTAGCGGTTTATCAATAGTAGTTTTAACAAATGCGCCATAGTGTGTTTTGCTCACATTTTGTAATAAATGCGGAGCTATTTGAGGTAACGGATATGGTTTTTGTGGTAAACCCTCAACAACCGCTAAGTTGTAAGTTAAGGTATCAATAATAGCATTACGCCACAGTTTTTTTAAAAGCCTATTCCGTTTTTTTAATAAACGCTCTTGGTTTTTACCAGGATAAATTAAGCTTGGTGCGTTGGGTAATACTGCCAACGTAGCACTTTCTGCCCAAGATAAATCGTTAGCATTTCTGTTAAAATAACGCCACGAAGCAGCATCTAAACCTACCACGTTGCCTCCAAAAGGAGCATTACTAGTGTAATAGGCTAAAATTTTGTCTTTAGGCTCTCGAAACTCTAATCGCGTGGCCAAAATGAGTTCTTTTAACTTCTCAAAATAGCTGCGTTTTTGTCCTTTTCTAGATAAGCGTATCACCTGTTGCGTTAAGGTGCTACCACCACGTTTTACACTTCCAGATGTTAAATTATCTCGCAGCGCTTTAAAAATAGACACCGGATTAAACCCAGGATGCCTATAAAAATATTCATCTTCAAATTGAATAATACATGTTTTAAATTTATCAGGAATACTATCGTTATGCGGAAATCGCCACTGCTCATCCTTAGCAATTTGTGCGCCTAATAAATCGTTAGTAGCACTTGTAATTACTGTGGCTGTTGGGTCTTTAAAAAGCTGGTTTGGTAAACAAAAATAATAGGCCATTATAACCAATAGAAAAATAATGGATCTTGTTTTGCGTTTATTTATGTAAGTTATAAGTCTTTTCACCTTAAATTATATACTGTAAAGCATTACCAATTAGATGTTGTTTAAGATAAGTTTATGATATGTGTAAAATTAAGGTTTCTCAAAGTAAAGTTAATTATAGTGTAAGTACCCTTTTTGGGATTAAAAGTGTGTTGCATGTTATTTACCTACATTTTAAAAATATATAACTTGTTGTTTATGAGTTTTATCTATTATAATCCTGTAGCGCAGTTTTTTTCATTATTATAGCTATTCAAAAAAAAATAAAATCTGTTATCAAAAAGGTAATTGTCATACTTTTAGTAGTAGTAACGTTCAAGGTTCAAGCACAGTTGGGCTTTTGCAATGGCAACTCTGGTGATCCTATTTTTACCGAAACTTTTGGAACTGGTACAACAAGTACACAATTACCAGCAGGAGCAACAGGATATGTATTTAATCCTGGTGATCCTTTTGATGGACAATATAAAGTATCAAACAATACCAACTCTTTTGGTTGGTTTGATATAGACGATCATACTGCAAACGATGTAAATGGTAAAATGCTAATTATTAATGCGGATTTTACAGCGGGCGAATTTTACAGAACCAGTATAGCAGGACTTTGCGAGAATACCACGTATGAGTTTTCATCTTGGATGATAAACCTATCGCCATCTTCCGATTGTGGTGGCGCACCAATACCCATAAATGTACGGTTCGAAATTTGGGACAGTTTAGATACAAACCTACTAGCCTCAGGCGATACTGGGAGCATTAACGGATCGTCCAGTCCAATTTGGGAACAATACGCCTTGGTGTTTCAAACCCTAGTTGGTCAAACCTCCGTAATACTAAAAATGCGAAATAACGGTGTTGGTGGTTGTGGTAATGATTTAGCGCTAGACGATATTGTTTTTAAAACCTGTGGAGATGCTATAACCATCCAAGACATTGCTAGCGAAAACGCAGAAACCATATGCGAAAATCAATTGCCTTACGCTACAACGCTATCTGCAATACCAGATTTTGCCATATTTTCATCACATTTTTACCAATGGCAACAAAGTAGTGATGCAGTAAATTGGATAGATATTGTTGGAGAAAATAGTAGTACGTACAACGCTTCTTCAATCAATGGCACTACCTTTTTTCGCGTAAAAGTAGCCGAAAATGCAATAAACGTAAATAACGACTTTTGTAATGCCATTTCTGATGTATACCAAGTAAACGTGGTTAACCTTCCAAATGCACCAATTAGCAATGGTAATTTAGTGATTTGCGAAAACGATACAACACCATTATCAGTTACAGTACCATCGGGAATACAAGTTACCTGGTACGATGCCGCAACTGGTGGTAACGTACTACTTACCAATAGCACAACGTTTAATCCACCAAGTTCTGGCGTTTACTATGCAGAAGCAGAAACTACACAAGTATCTTGTACTTCTACAGCAAGAACAGCACTACAAATCGATTATTTAACACTACCAGAAGTTATAGATGAAAGGCTGTTGTTTTGCGAAAACACCAATGCCACGTTGCGTGCCAACCCAACAAATCCTACACTAGTAACCTCTTATCTTTGGAGTACAGGTGAAACCAAACCAGAAATAGAAGTAACCACACCAGGCACATATACGGTAGTAGTCTCAAACAATACCTGTAGTGCTACAAAAACCATAACACTAAATCAAATTGAAAATCCAATAATAGAAACCGTAAGGTCAGACACTAAAAATATTGTGGTAACCACGGTAAACACAGGAGATTTTTTATATTCGCTTGATGGGGTTACGTTTCAATCAAGCCCTACATTTTTTAATATCCAAGGCGGTTTATACACCATTTATGTAAAACATACAGGTTGCAAAAACGTTACCACCGCACAGCACATTCATTTTTATATCCCTAAGTTTTTTACACCAAATAATGATGGGGTGAATGACACCTTTAACCTTGCAGGATTAGAGTTTTACAATACATCAAGCGTATCAATATTCAACCGCCAAGGCAAATTATTAAAAAGCACGCGCAACAGCGCATTTAGTTGGAATGGTACACTTGCAGGCCAACGCCTACCCACAAACGATTATTGGTATGTAATTATCATAGACGGACAAAAATTTACAGGACATTTTACCCTAAAACGATAATATTTTGGGCGTTACCCACAAGGGGTCGGGCTTTCGGCAGTCGCTCCTTCCTGCGTCAGGGAGCTTCAACAAATGCCTCAATCCCTAACGCGGGTTATCTGCTAACTTGTTTTTTAAAATTAGAGTTGGATTTATTTTTGGAGGGGTTTGTTTAACGG
>CALDUF010000016.1 GCA_937923515.1 uncultured Flavobacteriaceae bacterium | reverse complement strand
CCTGAAACACCTATGGTTGCTAACGTAGCTAATAATGCAAATACAATTAAAATCTTATTTATTTTTAATTGAGGTTGCAATAGCAAACCAACTGCAAAAATAAATGAGAAAAACATATTCATCCCTAAATTTATTTTATTGGGTCCCAAAGCTCCTGATAAAAATCCTCCGTAAGACATTTTGTAAACCTCATTCCATAAAAAAGGAACCGCACCAGCATGTTGTGCAAATACTAATAAGGCTTCGGCAATGGCTAAAATTAATATTAAACTAGCAGCGTATTTGTAATTAGAGCGTTGCCTTAAATACATGGCCATAAGAACTGCTGTATAAAAAAATACTAACAAATGGTAATAGTATAGGCTGGTTTGAACAAACCATAATGGTCGCGCCTTATAAAAACTAAAAATTAAATTAAATATTAGGCTAAATGCAGCCCAAAGCACAAAAGCGTGTAAATATTTAAAATAGGTTTTAGATTTTATGTAAACTCTTATAATTTTAAAATTATTATAAACTATAAATAGTATCACTAAACCAGCCAAGTCATACAAACGCAATTCGTTTTGGCCTATGGCACTGTATTTTAGCACTGGTAAATTGTAAAAATAAGACACCACCATTAAGGTTAAAGCAACCTTAACGTAAAGCGATTTAAATAGCAATGCTATCTTCTTTTCGATGTATTCGCTTTTAGTCATTTGGGTTTAAAGGGATTTATAAACAGCTACTACATTTTTAACTGTAGCGTGCTTAGAAAAATCGTTTTCTATTTTCAATTTTAAATGCTTACCAGCCAATTTAGCGGTTTCAGTATTACTAATGTAGTATTCTATAGCATTTTTTAATTCTGAAACATCTTTAGATGGAATTAGTTTTCCATAGGTTTCGTTCGAAATCACCAAATTACAATCGCCAACATTTGTTGCTATTACTGGAAGTGCCGCAAGCCCATACTCTAAAATAGCAAGTGGTAATCCTTCAGATTTTGATGATAAAACACCAATACTTGATTGTTTTAAAACTGCTGATACATCAGAACAACTACCGTAAATAAAAACACTGTGCTCTAGCGCTTCTGCTGTTATATATGTTTTTATTGTATTTGAATACGCATCCTTAAAATCCTTACCTACCAAATGCAAGGTCCAATCGGGATAGTTTATTAAAGTGGTTTTAAACGCTTTTAAGAGCGTTATATGATCCTTCTGCGGTCGTAAATTGGCCAAACAAATAATACGCTTACCCTTTGTGCCTTTAAGCACTGTTTTTTGAGGTTGATGATCTAACACTGCGTAATTTGGCAAATGGCTTATTGATTTAGTTTTCAGTGTCGTAGTAGCCCAATTTTTTAATTTTGAATTCACGCAAAATAAATGATCAAAAAACTTAGAACAGAATTTCAATACTGTTTTTGGACGCTGATTTAAAAATTCACTTTCGCCATAATGATCGTGCCAGATCAACTTTAATTTCGGATTAAAAATCTTAATAATCGTTGCAATAAAAAAAGACGTAGCATGTGCATGAATGTGTGTAATTTGCTCATGTTTTACAAATGCATATAGCCTTCTTACGGCGTTAACATCAAAAGTACTTTTTCGGTTTAAAAAAATATAACCAACTTTAGTTTCAATATTAGATTTTAAAGTGCCTTCTCTTCTGGTAGTACATAAATACGAGGCATCAACTTTAGCAACCAAGGCATTTGCGAAATTTACAGCTACGCGCTCTGCACCTCCAGTTTCTAAAGTATCTATAAGTTGCAATACCTTCATTTTAAGCCTGTATCAATGTTTTAATTTCTGCTTCAAAAACTTCTAACGTATACTTTTGCGACCATTTTAGTGCGTTTTTAGACATGGTTATTAATGTATCTTCATGTTCTAAATTAGCTTCTATAACTGCAATGGCTTTTTCTAAATTATTAGAAATTAAAATACCTCTACTGCCATTATCCAACATTTCTGGCACGCATGATATTGGTGTTGCAATAGGTATCACTCCAAAAAACATAGCTTCTGCTATTGCCTTTGGCCAGCCTTCAGATTTTGATGCTAAAATACTAAAATGTGCATGTTTTAAAGCTGCCTTAATGGTATCACCATCTTGATTGCCGTGAAACTTAATAACATTATCTAAATTATTAGATGTTGAATATGTTTGTAACACCCTATTTAAAACACCATCACCATAAACATCTAAAGTAACAGGATAGCCTTTTTTTAGTAATTCTTCAATTATTTGAATTGCAAACAGAGGCCGTTTACCTTCCACCAAACTACCTACAAACACAAACTTCAAAGTACTTGAATATGCCCTTTGTAAAGGCGTAATTTTATCTTTATTCTTAAATGAAGCTGTAAAAAATGGTTTTATATTTTTGGTTTGTGCTTTCCATTTGCCATACACAATAGCTGTCATATTTTTTGTTAGCGTTGTGTGGGATAAAATTTTCTTTTGAAGTTTGTAACTTAAAGGTTGTGTTGCTTTTGGATCCCAATTCCCAGCATATTTGGCTGTTTTTATTTTCTTCGGAAAAAACATCTGCACAAAACATCCTAAAAGCCCGATGTTTCCTGGGCATCGTAAATGAATATGGTCTGCACGTTTACAGGCTATAAATAGCTTAAAAACAATGTAAGGCAGTGCTAAAAACGACATGATACTACTACCTAAATTCACAAATGCTATAGCAGGTATTTTATTAAAAATTATATTATTGTGCTTATAGGCAATGTCAATAGCCGAAACGGCCTTTGGGGTTATTGGTGCAACAATTTCAACCGTATCTACATACTTTAACCATAAATTCATCTCTCTTACATAGGGCGCATAGGCAAACCAAGAGGCCTTATTTTTTTTATGTAGTACGTGAGTGATGATTAAAAAACGCATAGTATTTTTTACTTATTTACACTAGCCCCAGCATAAGTTATTATTTCTCCATTTTTATAAAACACTGTTTTAAACGGATAATTTATTTCTTTAAAAAAATCTTCAACAGCAAGATATGTTAGCTTACCATCTACTAAGTGATAACTTGCTATTGCAAAATTTGGTAGTAACTGTTTTATGGTTTTAACAGCACCTTTAAGTGCTTTAATTTCTGCACCTTCAATATCCATCTTAATAAAATCCAATTTTGAAATGCCTTCTCTGGTAACAAACTCATCAATTGAAATAGTGTGTATACTGACTTTTTTTGAGTTTTTATCTTCATAAAACATTGATGACCCCACACTACCAGCTTCAAAAAAATCTAGTACTGCTGTTTTATCCCAAAGTCCCTTTGTAACTAATTTTATAGGTTCAACATCTACGTTTAATTCTAAATTTTTGTGTAATATATTTATGTTAATCGTATCGGGTTCAAAAGAAAACACCTGCCCTTTTAAACCAACTTTTTTTGCATAAATGATAGATAATGCGCCTTCATTTGCGCCAGCATCTAAAACAACATCACCTTTTTTAACGTTATAATATGTTTCATATATATCAATATCGCGCACTAAAAAGTATAGCGGATGTAATGTATTAACTTGCCATACATCTTTAAAGCTGGTTACGTAAAATGCTTGTTGCTTTGAGAAATTGTATGTTTTGTTTTTTATATTATAATAGTTAAGCTTTATAACTTCAAAAACAGGCTTTGGTATGCATTTATGTAGAAGTTTTTTAATGGCTTTCATTGCGCTTTGGTTTGATAAAAATTAAAGTAAACATTCCCCAAAATCGTCCTATACTTTCTTGAAATGCTTGCCACCTATTTTTTGAAGTTAAGATATTGATACTTCTAATAAACGCAAGTAAAAGTGCTGTGGCATTCCACTTAATTCTGGCTGTAATACTAGGTTTTTGATATTTTATACGCCAAACGTACCAACCGTTTTGAATCACCATTTTACCGTATTTAAAATAATTTGGTCTTCCTGAAGGTTCGTGGTAATGCGCTAATTGGGCATTTGTATTTACATACAACTTTCCAACTTTAGCAATGCGCAAAGAAAAATCTGTGTCTTCATACAAACCATAGCCTTCAAAATATGTTGAAAAAGATAGCTTATTAAACACCTCTCTTTTATAACTAGACACACCGCCCATAATTTGTTCAACCTCATAAATTTTGCCTGAAGGTGGTAAAAAACTAACGGAACGACCGTGCCCAAATGTTGGTAAAACAGCTGGTGGTGTATCGGGTAATAGCCCAAACCACCGTCTTATTTTAAAACGAGAAGGCTCTTGCCGTATCCAGCCATCATAATAAAATTTGTTTTTATTTTTTGATTTATCTGACTTTTCCCAAAACGCCTCGTTTGTTATATAACCGCCAACAGCAAGTGCATCGCTATGTGTGTTATAAGTACTAATTAAAACCTCAAAATAGTTATGTTTTAAAACCACATCATCATCCAAAAAACAAACAATTTTAGAATTTTTATCACTATTCTTAATACCAAAATTTCGTTGTTTTGTTAAGCCTCTATTGTTTTCATCAACCTTAACATAGTTTAGATTTTTATAGTTTTTTTGGGATAGTATTGCCTGTGTTTCTTCATTTAAAGATGCGTCAACTACAACAATATCATTTGGATATAAACTTTGTGTGTTTACAGAATCTAAAAGTTGTACTAAAGCCTTTGGTCTCATATAGGTACAAATTATTAATGAAAATGGCATGTTTTTCATTGCAATTTGTTTTTAAAATGGTTGTACACTTCCAAAAAGTAAGCTTCACGTTGTAAAACATGTAACCACAAATTCCTATTGGCTTGCTGTAAGGCTTCAAACTCTGAAACTGACAGGTTGTTATGAAACTCTAAAATATATTCTGCTAATGGTTTTGGCGCTTTTTCATCAATTATTAAACAATGTTTTTTCCAATCTATTTTCTCTTCTAAAGGAAATCTACAATCTGTATTAACAACAATAGGAATACGGCCCATAGCCAAAGTTTCATAAAACCTAACAGAAAAATTCCCAACACCTCTTAAGCAAAATGTGTAAGCGTTTTCAAAAATATTATTATAAAATTGTAATGCTGTTTTTTGTTGTTCAGCTGGCGAGTTAGCCCCTGCTCTATAGTTATTCCGAAATATAAAGTTTGTATCAAGCTCTTGATGTAATGTTAGTTTATTTAAATATTTGGCACGCTTAACGCTTGAAGGATAGAACTTTTGCTTGTCTGCTAAAATTAATCTTAATGCACTTTTAAATCTGTATTTTATGTGATTGTAATATTCTTTGATAAATTTTACAATCCCAGATTTTGCATGCCCCACAAAACCAATTGTAGGTTGCTTTGTTTTTTTTAATATTGAAAAATCACACTCTAAAAATTCTTTATAAGGATCATTAATAAACGCTGGGAGTATAAATGTATTTTTATTTAAAACACTGTTAAATCCGCCCGATCTAAACACATAACTATTGGCTATATAGGGCGTAAAACCATAATCGCCTGCGGTTAACATCCAAAACGGTTTTTCGTGTTTTCTAGAAAGTTCTAAAAGCGTATTAAGTACTGCGCTATAATGTTTAAAAATAGACTCATAATTTATAGGGCATACTACAATATCGGCCACTTCAATACTATCAACTATTTGGTATGATGCTAATAAGGTTTCATTTTTTTTAAATACCAAATCAAACAGCAAGGGAAAAATTTCTCGCCTGTGTTTTTCAACTAAAAAATCTGTATTTGTAAAAAGTTTTAGCATGTATTATTTGGACTGAAGTTGATGACACCAATATAAACTTCTCGCCCACTGCTTTTTAAAATTTGCAATATAGTGTATGGGGTTTTTAAAAGTGCTGTTTTTATAACTACGTAAACCTAACAATAATTTATAACCTAGCTGCTGTTGTTTTGTAAAATAGGTACGATGCAATAATTGAATGGTTGGCGATGGTTTAGGTTGCACATCATCACTAGCCCAAAGTTGCACCACCTTTGTACGATATCCGCCAATTGGCGCTTTTAAATGTGTTATTTTAATATTTGCAAAGTAAATAACATCGTGCCCTAATTGTCGCAATTGCATGCCAAAATCATTATCTTCTCCATAATTAAATTCGTATGCCATATTAAAAGCTACATCCTTTAAAATGTTAGATTTAACTATACTATTGCCTGCGCCAAAAATACTGGTTTGTGCTGTTTTTAAATAGGTTTGCGTTTCATTTGGCTGTAAATATACCGTGGTACCAACGCTAGCACCAAGTTGTTCTAAGCTATAAAATAAATCTTCAATTAAGGTATTACTAAACCTATTATCGTCGTCACCAAGAAGTGTCCACTCACTTTTTACCTCAGCCAGTGCTATATTACGTGCATTACATACACCTGTTTTGTGTGTAAAAATATGTTTGATGTTAAACGGCCATTGCGTTGTATTAATATAATCTAATTCTGAAACAGCATCCGCTTTGGGATTTTGTTCTACAATAATTACATTTTTGGGTGTTATTGTTTGATTAGATAGATCTTTTAAAACATTGTACAAGTACTGTTTCCTGCCAATAGTTGGGATAATTACATCAACTGCTTTAGTTGTAATTACCTCTTTTGTTGACCTAATAGGTATATCTTGTAAGCTAAAATTGACTGATAGTTGTCTGTAACATAGCGATTTCACTAACGGTAACACTTTAAACTTCTTTTCGAAAATAGCATAAGCTGTGAAAAGGAAAAACACCCAAACCCATTTATAGTGTTGTTTTACAAATTTGAACAAGGTATAGGTAGACGTGTTACTTTTTACCATTGCTATATCATTATGCGCTACTAGCAAATTTGGTTCAGAATAGCAAAATAGACCTTCAACCATAGCGCGTTTAGCCAAAGAATTTAAAAAATAATCAAAATTAGCTTTAAAATTAAGTGCTGTTTTAAGGGTATTTATCACTGCGGCATAAACCCCACCAACATTACTACTCATTATCCAAGTAGGATAGGTTACATCTTTCTTTATTTTTAGGAAAAAAGAACGCTCTACATAACCAATCTGCTCTGGTAAAAAATTATCATTTGAAGGATTGTAGCTTGATAATATGCGTTTGTGATGAAAAATATCGGATAATGCCGCTACGTTTAAATCTTCTAAATAATTTTCATGACACCACACTATCAAATCGTTTGGGTGGTTTTCTGCAATACTTTTAAGCGTTTTTACCACCAAATTTCCCACGGCAATACCCGCGATAGTTTTTTTGTGCTCATTTAAACACCGCGTCGTTTTATTATGTTTATGTACAATAATTATCATGCCTCTATACATTTAAAATTAGAGTTTCCAATAATTGCCGCGTATTTAGAAAAACTACTGTTATACATGGGTTTTACCTTCAAAAAATAAACAGTTTCGCTCCTGGAAATCATAAAAAAATCAATCATTGTTTTTAAATGACCTGAAGTTGCTTCGCGCTTATCAAAATTATCCATGTGAAATGGATGGCCTTCAAGTACTGCAATATCTGTTTTAGCTCTTACAGTTTCAAGAAATTTAATACTATCTGAAAACAAAAACGCATTTTCAGAGGTTTCGGTTTTTATTCTATTTATAATTTGAAGTAATGTTTCGGTAAGTGCTTCTTGAGCCTCTTCTGAAAGTATTTTGCTTGTGGTGTCCTTAAAATCGCCCATCAAACTTGTAAAACGTGTATGAAACGCTATATATTTTAATGTGCTAATGGCGTTTAACTGTTCATCTAAAACATTACTTTTTTTAAATAGTGCATTGAAACTATTACGCCACTGTGTTTCAAGTGCCTTTGCCTTTAGATCTGGAAATATTGTTTTTGAATAATCAATATTCGCATACACATAAAAGCGATTAGCGTTCGAGGTTTTAATTTTATGTAGTGGATTAGCATCAAAATCATTAACCAAATACAACACTTTTGTTTTTAAAGGATGCCACGATATTTCTTTGCGTTTGAATATCCAATCAATTGTGTTTGGCTCTAAAAAATCGGTTAATTCAAAAGGGTTATCAAATAAAATTTTAAAATCATATCCTAATGCATTTGCAATTTGATAGCACGAAATAATACCCTTTAAACGATCTACAAGCCCGCCATGAGGTAGTAAACCATCAAAACATACCACTATTTGTTTGGTTTTAGGCTGTTTAAAGCTAAGGTACTTAGCGTAATGCAAAACTAACTTTATACTCTTAAGTCTTCTTACTAAATATGTTTTAAAACTTTTTAGTTGCATTTAAGACGGAGTTTCTGAAATTATAGATTGGTAAAAAGCGATAGTCTTTACGGCAATATCATCGCTATTAAAATAACGTTCTGCCTTTTGTCTTGCTGCTGCTCCTATTTTTGCACACAAGCTTTTATCATTAAAAAGCTTGATTATTGAGTTTACATAAGCCTGCGTTTCTGTTGGGTGAATTAAATACCCATGCTCTCCATCATCAATAAGTTCTTGCGCCCAACCAATGCTAGAATTAACCACAGGTTTTTGCATTGCCATACTTTCTAAGGTTACCATACCAAAGGTTTCAGCAAAACTTGGAAACACACATACGTGTGCCTTTTTTATATGATTGCTAATTTTAAAATAAGGCAATTTTCCTAAGTATTTGGTATTAGCGTTGGCTTTCTCAGACAAAATATTTTGCATCAATTTATAGGTAGATGTGCTTTGGGTTTTTACATCAAAAGCATCATTTCCTATTACTATTAATTTTGCATTTGGAATATTTTCAACCAATGCATTAAAAATTTTTGCTAATTCTAAAACGCCTTTTTTTCTTATTAAAGTCCCTACGTACAAAAGCGTATAATCGTTATACACGTTTGGTTTATCATTATTAAAATGTTCTAATTTTATGCCGTTGGGGATAACTGTAATAGCTTCTGGTTTTAAAGAAAACAGTTTTACGGTTTCATGTTTTGTAAAATTTGAAGGTGCTATGTAGGCCGTAGCTTTTTTTAGAGCTAATTTTTCAAACACAAAGTTTTTAAACTTTTGGGGTCTTCCTTCTAAATTACAAAAATAGGCATCGGTACCATGAAACCTTATAATTACTGGCACTTTAAACCTCATAAAAGTTGTTATACCCGTCCAATCTGGTGCTTCTAAAAGCTGAATATTTTCAGTTTTAATAGTGGTATTAATATAGTTCTGAAGGTGTTTTCTATATAAATACCAACCAAACATAGTATATTGTTTATTGGCAATTAAATGAATGGTAACACCAGCATTTTTAATTACCGTGTTCTCGGTTTGATTATATACAAAAACGGTAACTAAAGCACCTTTACTAACCAGCGCATCTACCAAATTTTTGGTACTTGTACCAATACCACCACTGTGGGATGTTCTTGGGTGTGGATATTCTGGGGTTAGGAACGCTAGTTTCACGTATTATTTTTTGAGTACACTATTTTTTTTCTAAAGTAATTTCAATACATTTTGGCTGATTAGGCCCTGCGTAACCTCCCGATGGATTTTCGCTTATAAATACCAAACTAAACTTAGAGCTACATTTTTTTATAAAATCATAAACTTTTTGATGATGCAGGTGCATGTCATGAAACTCAAAAACTAATGCTGAAAACGCATCTAAATTGGAGCTAATCTCTTGTAAAAAATCATATTCGCCACCTTCAATATCTAATTTTAAAAGTATCTTACTATCAGCGCTTTTATTGGTTTCTACTAAATTTAAAATGCTAATAGGATCTTTTAACCATAACTTTAAATGCCTACAGCGTTTGTGTTTTACAAGGTAATTAAAAATTAAGGCATTAAACAGATACCTTATTTTATCAGGTTTCTTAAAAAATAGTCTTGCCAAACCTTTAAAAATTAATTTAAAACCCGACACTGTTGGGTCTACCATTATGATACGGATAGCTTTATTAAACCGAAAAACATCGTATTCAAATTCTAAATTAGATGAAATACCACCACTAAATAATACCTTTGAATTTTTTATAGTATCTGGCTTTAAATAATAGCCACCATCACCAATACTTCCAAACCTAAAAAGTGAAAGGTCTTCAACTAAAAAATCTTCTTGTATTTTATTGTAGTACTTATCCAAATGTGTTCTTTTTCAAAATTGAATCTATGGCTTTCCAGATGTTTTCTGAAGCTTTAGTTGGTGTTTTTCCAACAATAATTTCATACCATTTTTTGCCCTCTTCTACATTTGATAATTTACCATCTAAAATCTGTTTTACTAAATCTTCTAAATCGTTTTTATCAGTACAAAATACTGCAGCTTTATCACTTGGCATGCTTCTAAAATGTACATAGTTGTAATTCTGCCCAATATCACGAATGCCTTTTTTTAGTTGTGGTTGTTCATAATTATAATATATACAAGGCTTAGTATGCGCTACAAAATCAAAAACTGTTGAAGAGCATACGTTGGTTACAAATTCACTATGCTCACAAACGTTATACAGCATTTTAAAATCTTCCTTGGCTGGCAGTACTTGATTCCACTGGCTACCTACTTGTTTCCAAATAGGGTCTAACACTTTAATAATATCCTTGTTAGCCTCAAGAACAGCATCATATCGTTTTGTAAAATCTACAGGACATTTCCTGTAAATAATTCCAAGATTATAGCCTTTATGGTTTAGACTCCTAACAGCATTTGCCAAATCTTCTAAATAATATTGATCTAAAGGCGAGGTGGTTTCGTCATCACCAGAGTAACAAATATATTTTTTATTTACATCTAATTGATGTGTTTCAAAAAAGGATGCTCTTGTTTCTTTTAAACTAGCGTCGTAGTGCGGCTCAAACTGCGGCGTTCCTGTTACAAACACCTGGTTTTCTTTTACAAACGGGTAATATTGTAACACTTCGCGCTTCATGTGTAAACTCCAAACACAGTAAAAATCGGTTTCCACCACTTGCATCGCTTTGGGCACATTATCCCAAGAATACACAAATGCTACTGTTGGTATTCCTAAATCTTTTGCAGCCAATAATGCACTTATAGATTGTGTTGCCCGCTGTGTTGTGCAAAACACTAAATCGGGTTTATGTTGTTCTAATTGTGCTTTACAATAAGCGTATTTAGAGGTTTTGCGCTCCAGTGCATTTATTTTACTTCTAAGGTTAACTACGCCCTTTTCAGACGAATATAATCCTATTAATATTTTAGTGTAAATACTCTTTAGGCTATTTTTTAACCCCTTGTAATTAAATGGAAACTTGTACGTTGGATATACTGTATCGTTAAATTTATCTCGCGACACATTTAATTCGCATCGTTTTCTTGCCCTAGAATACAGAGGTGTTAAAGGGTGTGTTTGATGATTTTCGATAGTAACCTCTTTGAAACCTAAATTATCTTTTAAAGAAAATACGGTGTTATTCCAATACGTAATATCAAACCCCATTTGCTCCCCAATTTGTTTAAAATTAGTAAAAGCAAAATTTCGTAATCCAACACCATCAGGAAAAAAAACAAAAACTTTCTTTTTCATTTACCCTCTAAAATTACCCTTTTTGGTTTTTTAATTTATCGCGTTGCACCTGCTCTATTGGTAAAATATCAGCATTCTTAAAATTAAGCGCTTTATAAACGGCACCTAAATCTCGAGACAATTTTCTAAGTCCCATTGGCTCTAATGAAGCCGCGTGGTCTGTACCTTTCCAAGTTCTATCTAAAGTGTAATGTCTTTCAATAACATTAGCGCCTAATGTATACGCAGCAACATCTACGGCTATTCCTAAATGATGCCCAGAAAAACCTATATGTTTTACCACATTGCCATACTTTTCTATAAGTAGGTTTATATCTAATAAACAAACATCTTTAAATGGTACTGGATATCCTGAGGTGCAATTGTACAACACCAAATCTTCATTTCTATTGTGTTTTACGAAGAGTTGTACCAAATCATCAATTTCAGATTTGGTTGTCATTCCTGTAGAAACATGCAACTCGCCTTTGTAATTTTCGCATAACCATTGCAACATTTTAGCATTGTTATTACAGGCCGAAGGTATTTTTATAAACTTTGGATGTAGTGATGCTATTTCTTTTGCAGAAGTCATATCCCATACCGATGTGGAATAATCTATTTTGATGTCTTCACAAAAATCCTTCAGCACTTGATGCTGCGCTGTATTGAATTCTAAAAACTCTCGATGCGCACCATAGGTATCCCCATAAGAATTCGCAGGATTTGGGTGAGGTTGATTGTATTGTTCCTCTGTTAATAATTCCTTATTATTTCGCTTTTGAAATTTTACAGCATCTGCATTACAAAAAATTTTAGCTACTTTAATAAGCTCTTTAGCAATTTCAATATCGCCTTTATGGTTACAACCAATTTCTGCTATAACATAGGGTTTTTTGTAGGTATTCATAGGGTTTTTGCTAAAAGCGTTTATTGTAATTTTTAATGAATTGGCAAACTTCGCGTATGGCTCCTGCTCCAGAATTTTTAGATAAAATTACGTCTGCTACTCGTTTTATCTCATCCATACCATTATTTGGTGTAAAGGACCAACCAACACTACAAATGTTAGTCATATCGTTAACATCATCACCTACATAGGCTACATTATTTAACGAAAAGTTTTGTTGTTTAGATAGCGACTGCAAAAGCGTGTATTTATCTTTAACCCCAAGAAACACTTGAGGAATTTGCAGTTTTTGCATACGTTTTGCAACAAGTTCAGACTGCTCACTCGTCATCACCATGATTTCCACACCAAACTGTCTTAAAATTTCTAAGCCCATACCATCACGCATATCAAAATGCTTAGTGTGTTCGCCATCTTTAGTATAACTAATTGTACCATCTGTAAAAACACCGTCAACATCTAATACCAGATGTGTTATTTTCTCTGGGTGTTTATTTTGTTTTTGTCTTTCAATCAACAAATTTTCAACCACTACCCAATCTGTTTCTGTATCAATTTCATGCAAACTATCTTCTGGCATCTTTACAATACCAATATCACCTGCTAATCTATTATTATAGGTTTGTAATACGTTTTTAGTACAGGCATAAACGGCGCCATTTTCAACCAAGAGTCCTTCAAAATCCTGTCGTCTGGGGCGCTTTAGCGGATCGTAGTTAATTGGCGTTCCATTGGCATTCCAAATAAATCTATGGGTATTTACAACGGTAAGTGCAGCGTCTTTTCCATGTTTTATTTCTTGCACACAAGCATCAATATCTGCAGCTTTTGTAAAGGGTGATGTGGCTTGCAATAAGCAAAACACATCAAAATTAAAATCTATTTTTTCAGCAAACTCCATCATAGCACTTTCGGTTGTGGCCGTATCAGTAGCTGAACTAGCAGAACGTTTTAGAACTTTCAACCTTTTAGTATAATGGTATTCCTTTTCAATAAAACTAATAATAGCATCATCATCTGTATACACATATATAGCATCTAAACCAGATTGCAACGCCTCACCTAAAACCCAAGTAAACAATGGTCTTCCTACCATTTTACGCTTGTTTTTTCCAGCGATACCTTTGGAGTTTTTTCTTAAAGGAATAAAGCCAATTTTTTTCATATGATACTAAAATATATCTTATACGTTATCGCTAAAATACACTTTTTTCGGGATGAAAGTGATGTTTTCTTGGATAAACTGAAAAAAACGCGCTATTTCTGTTTTATAAATTCACTAATTTCTGAGGTAAAGATTTGCGCTCCGTTTTTCATTAAATGTGCTGCATCGTAAAAGTAGTCCTCATTTTTATAAACAGGATTCGTGCTATCGTAAACAAAAATATGGTTTTCGCTTTTAGATAATTTGGCTAAACGTTTATAAAAATTAGTGCTAAACACCCTGAAACTAGGTGAAATAACATAGATAAGTTCAATATCATTTTTGTTGCAAATATCTTGTATATTTTTTAAAGCGGATAGTTTTGATGCTTGTTCCTTGTTTTTATCATACGGTTGATTTTTGTCACTATACACCAAACCGTGTTTTTTATTTTTAAGCAACGGCATAGACCCGAACGCATCCAATGGGTTTTCCTCTCGCGCTAATTTGTTAGAATATTTAAAATGATTACGGTTTAATCTTAAAGTAAAAAATATACTTGATAAAGGATTGTTGGCGGCTACTTCTACCAATTTAGAGTTAATGTAGTTGTACTTTGTATATGGTAACAATACATCTGTCCTAAATATAATGGAATTACTTTCTAAAAACGCAGTTGGACTATCTATATTCAATAATACATATTTTGGAGCTTTGTTATATTTTATCAAACTTTCTAAAATAAATTCATGAAAAATAATATCGGTACCTTGATAGCTTAAATTGTAAGATGATAATCCTGTGTCTTGCTCTAATTGTTCAGCAAGAATGTTCCCTGCGCCTCTTGATGAGCCTAGTACTATTAAGTCTTTATTAATAGTTCCATTAACAAGCTGCTCTAACCTTGTATCGTATTCTCTTTTGGGTGCAGCATTCAACAAAAACAATGCGCTTTTTTCTACAACGAAAAAAATTATAAAGAACACTATTATGTTTTTGAGAAAGCGCTTCATTAAAATTGAAAATAAATAAATTCTTGTTTTTCGGTACTGCTAAATATAAAAATGGTGACGATTGTAACCATGTAAAACAACCACCTTAAAACTCTTGGTTTTTCTAATAAAAAAATCTCAATAGCATACTGTTGCTTTCTACCTATCCATTCTAAAATTATAAAAACACTAATAAGTATAATAACATTCGTTGGTCGTATTTCTGGCAACGACACCAAACTTTTACTAAATATATTTTTGATATAACTTATAGCATGCATTACGCTTTCTGCTCTAAAAAACACCCAAGCCAAAACCGTTAATAAAAAGGTAGTTAAAATTTTAAACACCTCTTTTAAACTTGGCAACAACGTGTGTTGCGCCGCAATATTTAAGTGTGTTCTGTTTTTATTACTTAATAATACTGGTAAAAAATATAGTGCGTTTAAAAAGCCCCAAACTATAAAGGTCCAGTTGGCACCATGCCAAAACCCACTTACCAAAAAAATAATGAATACGTTTCTTATTTTTTGCCATGTGCCTACTCTACTCCCTCCTAACGGGATGTATACATAATCTCTAAACCATGTAGATAGCGATATATGCCAACGCCTCCAAAACTCAGCGATATCTCTAGAAAAATACGGAAAGGCAAAATTTTGTTTTAAATTGAACCCAAAGAGTCTCGCAGTACCAATGGCAATATCAGAATACCCAGAAAAATCTCCATAAATTTGAAACGTAAAAAACAAGGCGCCAAGAAACAGCGTACTCCCAGAATACGTTGTGTGATTATTAAAAATCTCGTTAGCATAGGTGGCACAATTATCTGCAATGACTATCTTTTTAAAGAGCCCCCAAAGTATTTGCCTACAACCATCTACTGCTTTTGAATAATGAAACTGACGTTTTGTATAAAATTGTGGCAACAAATTGGTAGCACGTTCTATTGGGCCAGCCACTAACTGCGGAAAAAAGCTAACAAAAGCAAAAAAGGATACTACGCTTTTACTTGGTTCTAACTTTTGCCTGTACACATCAATAGTGTAGCTTAAGGTTTGAAAGGTGTAAAAACTGATACCAACTGGCAAAATAATATGTAATGTATTAGGCTTTATGTTTTGACCAAAAAACGAAAACGCAGCTACAAAATTATCTATAAAAAAATTATAGTATTTAAAAAACCCTAGAAAGCCTAAATTAATAAGTATACTTAACCATAATAGTGATTTTCTAACCAACGCTTTATCGGTTTTACGTAATTGTAGACCGATTGTGTAATCTACCATAGAGCTAAACGCTATTAGCACTAAAAAACGATAATCCCACCACCCATAAAACACATAACTCGCAATTACTAAAACTAAATTTTGTAGTTGTAAATTTTTGTGTGCAACATACCAATACAGTACAAATACTATAGGTAGAAAAACGGCAAAATCTATAGAATTAAAAAGCATTTAAGGTGAATAGTGTAATGTTTGTAACTGTTGTTTTAATGCTAACGTTTCTTTTTTAACTGGCTTTCTGTGTTTTAAAAGGTGCGGTAATCTAAAAAAGCTATACACCAATACCGAAACATAAGATTTAAAATACACCCAATCTTTAAAGGCATATTTCTTAAAATTATGAAGTAGTGTTTTTGAAATTTTAAAAAATGGGTTCGGATAATACACAATATAAAATGCAATGGTATTTTTTAGTAATCGTTTAAAACGATAATAGTTTCTGCCTGCTTGCTTGCGTTTTTCTTTATCAATTCTATGGTTTACCAAAATACTTGGTTCATATAAAATTTTGTAGTTTACATCTAAAACCTGAAGTGCAACTGCGGCCTCCTCGCCATAAATATCCATCCAAACCGGAAATCCGTTTGTGGCATCGTACACCGATTTTTTAATAGCAAAACCACAACCTATAAAATCGTTTGTAAAATAAGAATGCCTGTTTTGTGATTGTTTTAAAGCTTCTTCATCGGTATTAAAAACACCTCTCACCTCTTGAAAAGCTATGATACCTAAACGTTTATGTGTTTTAAAGGTAGTTGCAACTGTATTTAAAAAATTATGACTTAAAGGGTGTGCATCATCATCTAAACCAATAAAAATTGCACCTTTTGCTTTTTTGTATAATATGTTTCTTGCAGGAGAGGCACTAATGCTTTTTTTAGAAATTGTCCATTTTACCCAAGGATAATTTTTAGTTAACATTGCGGTTTCTTCGCAACCATCAACAAAAACTAGTACCTCATGTAATGCTGTATCTATCATAGACTTTAGCTTACTTAACGTTAATGCTATGTCTTTAGGACGATGTTTTGTAATGATTAAAAAAGATATATCCATCTCGCTAATCTGCTAAATTTACTTCTTTATAAAGTTGTACAATTTTGGGTTGCAATGTACTGCGTTTATAATTATGGTTTATAAAATTGACGTTTTTATCTTGTGCCTTTAATCTTAAATCCACATCCGTTAAAGCAGTTTCAATATGAGTTGCAATTTCGTTAGCATCAAGCGGATTTGCAATTAAAAACCCATTGTCGCCATGAACAATTACCTCTTCTGTAACTCCTCCTGGGTTTGATTGTATAGGAAATGCACCCATAGCCATGGCTTCTAACAATGCATTTGGCATACCGTCAGACACGCTATTTGCTATATGAATACAACTCTTGCCCATAAGTTGCAGAAGGGTTTCGTTTTGAATGAACGTATAGCGTGAGTGTGTATTAATTGAAAGCTCTTGCAAAATAGGTGATGCTTGTATTTGTTTAATAACTGAAGAATCTGCGCTATACACAACAATATTTTTTTGTTGGAATAGTTGTTTTGGCAGTTTTTCTATAGCCTGTAAAACTACTGATGCTTTACCAACGCCATCATCATAACCTTTTATTAAAATAGTGTGCCTTTTTAAGTTTGGTAGTATCTTACCAGCATCTACTGATACACCTCCATTTCCTGGAAAAACACCTAAAAACTTATTTTTAAACCCTTGTGACACCGCTAATTTATAATCTCGGTTACAATCGGTTATTAAGTAATTGGTGCGTTTGTAAAACTGATGCAATGCTGCTTTAGATATTCCTAAATTTTCGTGATAAAACACGTCGCTACCCCAGGATGAATATATTAGAGGAATGGCGTTTTGTTCCATAACGGATATTATAGGTAAGCCCGATAATAGCATTTCAAAGCAATGCACAATATCTGGTTTTATAGCATTTATCTTATTTTCAAACACCTTCGACGTGTCATTTTGGTTGTATTTTAAAATGAAGCTATAAAGCTTAGGAAGGTGTTTTTTTATTTTTGTTCTAAACGGAAAATCCCATTTTAGCTTCCACCCTTTTATTTGATGCACCCAAGCTATTTTTTCTGATTTTGGTCCGCCATCAGTAATATCAAACCAATATACCTCATAGCCAGAGTCCTTCAACTGGTTAACCCATTGAAAAAAATGATGATTGGGTATGGCTACCATTAAAATCTTCATTATAACTTAAATAAGGGTTTAAATTTGGTATCGCCTTTGCCTATAATTTTAAATATGCCATAAAAAAACCGAATACGCTTGCATTTTAACTTCAACATAAAACTATAACATAATTGTTTTTCTTTTATAAAACCTAAACATTTATTGGCTGCTTTAAAATTTCGTTCTGCCAAAGCTTGTCTAAAAAATCCTAAAGTCATTTTTAAAATGGACAGCTTAACCGCATGAGATTGAGACAGTCTTAACACCGTACTTTTAGCCTCAAAATAAGATGCTAAACCATACGACACATTGGTATAAAAGTTATTTGTGGATGATTGTGCACCAACACGGTAATATATTAATGCTTTATCAATAACTACTACAGATTTTGTTTTAAAAAGAGCTCTAGCATATAATTCGTGATCCTCAAGAATATGTAAATCTTCCCTAATTGGCAAATACGGTTTTAGGCTACTTGTTTTCCAAAGTGGTGCTACCATCATCATTGGAAAATTTCCAGTTACAAAGGCTTCAAATACGTGTTTTGGTTTTTCGAGTTTTGAAGCTGTACTTTCCTCTAAAAACGCATCAGCATTAAATGTTCCAGAAAATGATTTGAGTTTGCACACTACCAAATCGTTATTTTTAATGGCTTCCATTTTTAATAACAAATGATTGGGATGCATAATATCATCACTATCAAAAAACTGAATATAATCACCTTTTATTTTAGTAACGCCATAATTCCTGCAAGCACTTGGGCCTTTAGTTAAATGCTGCGGCCTATTAAATACTTGATATTTTGCATTACTATTTACTAATTTGTTTAGCGTTTTAACCGTTGCATCTGTACTACCATCGTCTACAATAATACATTCCCAATTGGTATACGTTTGTGCGTTAATAGAATTTATAGTTGCTTCTATCACATCTGCTCTATTGTATATGGGCATGATGATGGATACCATTATTTAAAAATAATTATTTTAATAATATACATTTGCGATTTCCATGCATCTAAAACTGTTAATTGCGGACTTGAATATACGTATTGTAATTTTAAGTAATATGAAGCAAAATCTCTAAAGCGCTTACCCATGCGTTTTTCGAAACTTATACCTGCGTAAAAAGCCCAAAGTGCTTTTTTAGCTATAGTTTTATTGAAAGTTGCATCTACATGTAATGCATAATCTTTAGCCAATTTTAAACATTGGTATCGGTAATAAAATACGTCGTACAACTTTTTGGTAGTTATATTAGTAGTAGCACTTATTTGACTTTTATGACCATTGCCACTTCTTATGGTAGCCAATACCTTATTCAAAATTTTAAGTTTAGGTTTTAAAGCTAACATTCTAATATGAAATTCATTATCCTGATATCTCGTTATGTCTTCGTTAAACAATGTTTTATCTTTTAAATAACTGCGTTTCCACATAAAACAGCAGGTTTGCAGTTCAATATGCTCCATGGCGTAATTATAAAACAAACTTTTATTATTGTCGTGTACAAATTTGCTATCTCTATACTCGGTTAAATTATAAGAGGCATAGTTATTTCTATGTATTACTGCATCACTCTCCAAGGTAAATGCATTTACTTTTTCTTCGAGAAAATTTGGTGTCATTATATCATCACTATCAAACCAATTTATATAGTTGCCTTTTGCAAGAGTAAATCCATAATTTCTACAGCTATTTGCACCTTTTATTAGAGTATTAGGGCGTTTTACAAACACAAATCTCGAATCGTTTTTTTTGTACGTGTTTATTGTATGTTCTGTACCATCAGTACTACCATCATCTACAATAACACATTCCCAATGTTGGTAGCTTTGATTTATAATCGCATTTAAAGTTGCTTTTATGATAGCAGCCCTATTATAAACTGGAATTATTATAGATACCAATTTTGTTTTCAATTTATACAGAGGTTACGTACTTATATTTACTTGTAGCTATTACAAATACACTTTTATTACCTATAAACTCTTTAGTATGTATTGGTATGTTTTTTTGCTTAAGAACAGATAATAACTCGTTTGCAGTTTCTTTTTCTGAATCTCTTTCAAAATCATCAAAAAGAATTATAAATTGATTATCTGTACTAAAATTTTGAGCTAGCGTAACAATATCAAATCTGGAATATCTTTGGCTTCGTACAGGGCCGTCTATTATATATAAATCAAAGGTTGCAGTAATAGAATTTTGAATATTACTATAGCTGTTATATGTAAACGTTTTAAACTGTTGTTCTACAAGAGGTAGTATTTTAATACTTGAGTTGTTAGATGCACTAAACTTTTCAGAGAAAAGGGTTTTCCATTCCTCGTTATGTTCAATTATAACATGCTCGCAGTTTTTAGAATAATTATCAATAAAAGTAGATACAAATTTTGAAGACTCGCCTAAACCAAACTCCAGTATTTTTTCAGGTTTATAATCAGATAATATGCGATGAAGCACGTAAAAAAATGCATAATTACCTGCCCATCTCCCAATATTTAAGGGTAATGCTTCTAACGCTTTTTTACCTCTAATACTATCATGAAAAATATGCGCCCACTCCAGCTCTTTTAGCTGCAAATAGGACTTTCGTTGCAGTTTAATTTGCTCTCTAATTATTCTAATAATTTTTTTCACTGTATTTTTTTCTAAGATATTTATTTAACTTAATGACACCTTTTAAGTTATGCAACTTTGTTTTACTGATAAAAAAAAGTTTCAGAACATTTTTCTGTTTTTTACTTAAACCTAACTTTTCTGAAATTTCATGCATTATATGTTTAAATGTAACAAAATTAATAGAGTTGTTGGCGAACAAACCAACCAAGTTGAATAACCATAGTTGCAAATTTTCTTTGTTTTTTGCTAAAATCTCTGGAGGCATCTCAATATGTATTGCATCTATAAAAACAGGAATAGCATTAAATACATTTTGATTAAAATTTTTACTTCTTGGATTACTAGAGCTTGCACGTCTATACACGCTATCTATCTCTTTAAAAATTTTAAACTTGGGTTTTAAACGACTTAACAACTTAATATTAAACTCAACATCTTGAAACCTACTTAAATCTTCATTAAACAACAACTTATCTTTTAGTAGTGCAGATTGGTATAATGTACGCTGTAAATTCCAAGGCAGTCTGCCGTTACCAATAAATGCACTTAGCGCACTTTCCCAATTATTTACAATAACATCTTCCGTATCATTAATAAAACCGCCTTTTTTATAAATACCCATTGAGAAAACAACCAAATCTAGATTTAATTTTTCGATAGCGTTTACCCTTCCCAGTAAACAATTTTTTAGCATTACATCGTCACTATCAAAAAACTGAATATATTCACCTTTTGCCATAGACAAACCGTAATTTCTACAAGCATTTGCGCCTTTTTTTGTTTGCGAAGGCCTTTTATAAAGTGTGAATTTTTTGTTTGAATTCACAAAAGCTTCTATAAGCTTAAATTCAATAACAC
>CALDUF010000015.1 GCA_937923515.1 uncultured Flavobacteriaceae bacterium | reverse complement strand
GGTATTTACACAACGGATCGTTTTGTGCCAGTTCTAAATCAATCTTATACTTTAGAAATAGATTATGATGGTGAAACTTACATTGCTGAAGAAACCATGACACCTGTTGTGGATGTAGAAGAAATAAGTCAATCTAGAGTTGGTGGGTTTAATTCTGAAGCCTTAGAAGTTAATATTTTTTATAACGACCCGCCTAACGAAGAAAATTTCTATTTTTTTAGGTTTGAAGAAGAAGGCGATTTATTGCCAGAACTATTAGTGCTCCCAGATCGATTTACTGATGGTAATAGAACAAACGTGTTTTTTGAAAAAGAAAATGATGAAGATTTAGGTACTACTGAATTTGAAGCAGGAGACGTAGCATTTATGAAGTTTCATGGTATTTCAAAACAATATTTTAATTACTTAGATGTGCTGATAGACCAATTTGAAAATGCCCAAAATCCGTTTGGTACTGTACCAGCCAGATTAAAAGGCAATGTCATAAATACGTCTAATCCTGATAATTATGCCTTTGGATACTTTAGGTTAGTTCAAGTTATAGAAATTACGTATGTTTTTCAATAGCTCTATTACACAGCTTTTAATAAATAAATAGTTCTACCTTTTAAAATCTCAGAAACTTCACTGCTATAAAACTTATAATGCGTATCAAATACGCAGCTAATTAGATTACACTTCTGTAAGATTTTACATTTCTTTGCTTTTTTTTAGGATTCGTGTGACTTATTATAATATCATGTGTCTTAAAAAACAACAACTAATATCAATTAGCTAAAAGCTACATTTGAAAACCCTAAAAAACATTAACAACACACCAGATGAAGATTTGGTAAAAGCAATTGTAGCAAATAACGATACATTGCTTTTTGAAGTACTATACGATCGTTATGCGGGGCTAGTATATAATAAGTGTTATGGTTTTGCAAGAGATGAGCATGAAGCTAAAGATTTAACACAAGATGTATTTTTAAAGTTATTCGTTAAATTGGCTAGCTTCAAGGGTAAATCTAAATTTTCAACTTGGTTGTATTCGTTTACGTATAACCATTGTGTTAACTATGTAACGAGAAATACAGCTAAAAAGTTTGAAAAACAAGCTGTAGATTATAAGGATATTGAAAACCTTTCAGAAGATAATGAAGACGACGATAAAAGTTTTCTCTCTATGAAAGTAGATAAATTAAAAGTAGCCTTAGAACTTATTTCTCCTGAGGAGAAGATGATTTTATTGATGAAATACCAAGATTTCTTAACAATTAAGGAAATTGAAGAAGCTCTAGGTATTGGACAGAGTGCGGTGAAAATGAGAATTAAACGCGCTAAGGATAAACTAATAAGTGTATATAACGAAAATGATAAGTAATGGATAATCCATTTAAACATATAAACCAACCTTTGCAGGAAGTGCCTCCAGAGTTAAAATCTAAGGTTATGAGTGATATAGCTATGGCTAAACTTATCATGGATTTGGCGGCTTTGTTTTCATACAACTTTACGCATGTTGTAGAAACAGTAGTCAGTAAAAGAAAGAAAAATAACGAAAATACATAACCAATTATAACCCTCAATTATGAATTTTTTAGACCAAATAAAAGAATCATTAGAAAACATATGGATAGATGTTGCAGCCTCAGCACCAAAAATATTAGGCGTACTTGCATTGATAATTATTTTTTTAATTATTACTAAAATTATAACAAGTATCATAAAAAAGGTACTTATTAAAGCTAACGTTAATAAACTAGGAGATAAGCTAAATGAAATACAGCTATCAGAAGGAAAAACTTTAAATATTAATTTGGTTAATGTTTTAGTTAAAACAGTAAAGTGGTTATTATACCTAGTACTAATTACCATTGTTGCCGATATTTTAGAGTTAACGATGGTTTCAGAAGGCTTAAAGAGTTTTATGGGGTATTTACCAAAACTATTTACAGCTTTAATAATCATAACATTAGGCTTATTGTTTGCAACATTTGTTAAAAAGTCTTTGCAAAATTTATTCGAGTCAATAGACCTATCAGGAGGTAAATTAATAAGTCAGTTAGTATTTATTATCCTAATGGTTTTAATAAGCATTACAGCGCTTAATCAAGCTGAAATAAATACTGAAATTATTACCAGTAATATTAAAATGATACTGGCAGCCTTTCTTTTGGCTTTTGCGTTAGCATTTGGTTTTGGAGCACGCAATGCAGTAGAAAAGGTATTGAATACCTTTTATGCAAGAAAGCTGTATGAAGTAGGGCAAACTATCGAGTTTAATGATATTCGTGGAGAGGTGGAAGCTATTAATAGTATTTCAGTAACTATAAAAACAAAAGCAGGTAAAGTAATTGTACCTATTAAAGATATTGTAGAGAGTCAAGTAAGTATACAGGATTAACTTTAAGTTAGGGTTAAAATTTGGTTGGTTACTTTTCTGTGTAACGAAACGCTCTCTACATCTTTTAATCCCTTTTCATTACTTTTGAGAAGGGATTTTTTCTTATAGATTTAAAACTATATTTTTTAAATATCATATTTTTTGAAGCTTAATTCTTATAAAATATATTTTTAATCGTTTTTATTTGTCATTTCATCGATTTTTTTCTCAAAAAATTTTCAAAAAATGTGAAACGTCTTGAATCTCATAGTATTGTAATCTAATTTAATACAATACAAATTTTGACTGACGAACTTATTATAGAGAAAATAGTGCGCGATAGCGACACTGCTCTTTTTGAAATTATATATGATAAATATTCTTCAAGAATTTACAATCAATGCTATGCTTTTACAAAAAACGAAGACGAAGCAAAAGATTTAACCCACGATTTATTCATAAAACTATTTTTAAAACTAAAAAAGTTTAATGGTAATTCTAAATTTTCAACATGGGTATTCCGTTTGGTACATAATCATTGTATCAATCATGTTAAGCGAAATGCTTCATCAAAGTACGAGACAAGGTGTTTCGAATTTTTTGAAATACCCGTTTTTGATGACGCCTATGGAAGTGGCGACGAAACCATCCCAATTTCTAGAGAAAAAATTTGCTATGTGTTAGATAATCTATCGCCTGAAGATAAATCAATATTGTTATTAAAATATCAAGAACATTATACGATACTAGATATTCAAAAGAAATTTAACATTGGCGCTAGTGCAGTTAAAATGCGCATAAAACGTGCTAGAGAGCGATTTGTAAAACTGTATTCTTCTCATGATTATAGTGTGAGCGATGAGTTATTAAATGCTTCTTAGGTTATATGCAATTATGTTTTCTTACTTTATTAGAGCAGTACATTTTTTAAACGAAAAACTGATTTTAGTATTAAAGTCTAAAAGTTTACCTTAGATTTATTTAATACTTTAATTATGAAAGCGTATTGTTTCTTTTTAATAAGTTTCACTTTAAGTATAAGTTTGTATCCCCAATCTACCATTCCAGATAAATATAAATTAGTGTATAGTGAAGATTTTGAATCAGCAGAAGCAATAAACAATTTTGAAATGACCGACAGCAACGTTTGGCGCATTTCAAAAGGAAACCATGGTAACTGTTTAGAGCTTTTTGGTAAAAGTAAGTATAAGCCACAAGTAAGATCGCCTTTCAATATTGCTTTAATAAAAAAAGTATTGGTGGGCGATTTTATTTTTGAAATTAAACTAAATCAAAACGGAAGAGAATATGGGCATCGCGATTTATGTGTTATGTTTGGTATTACCAATGCTGCCAACTTTTACTACGCACATATTGCTACAAAAGCCGATGCACATGCAAATTCTATTTTTATAGTGAATGATGCACCAAGGCAAAGCATAGCTTCAAAAAGAACTGAAGGTACAAACTGGGGCACGGTAAACGATTGGCATACCGTTAGAGTGGTTAGAACCGTTAAAGACGAACGTATTGAAATTTATTTTGACGATATGAATACACCTATTATGACAGCAACAGATAGCCATTTTACTTCGGGCTATTTAGGTTTTGGGTCGTTTGATGATACTGGTAAGTTTGATGATATTAAGGTTTGGGCGCCAACATTACTTAAACAGAGAAAAGGCATATTTAAATAGAGGATATATTCAATAATTTAGTAACGTATTGTTACTTTCGCTTATTACGTTTGTTATAGTTTTTATCACCTCGAGTTTTAGGCTTTTTGTATTTAGCCGCTATTTTAAACTTGTAGCTACCGCCAAGGTTTTCTTTAGAATTTTTCTCAGACTTTTCATGAAATGCTGGCCCGGGCGCATCTTCGTCTCTACGCTTATGCGGGTTGTTACGCTCTTTAATTTGTGGACGCTCTTCTTCTATAAGTTCGGTAGAAATTTCAACAGTGTCTGGAAGCTCTAAAACGGGAATCGTCATTTTCATTAAAGCTTCAATAGTTTCTATAGCCTCTTGTTCCTTTTTTGTAGAAAATACCAAGGCTTGCCCTTCGCGTTCTGCACGACCTGTTCTACCTATACGGTGCATGTAGTTTTCTGGAAAATCTGGCGTATCAAAATTAATAACATGCGATACGTTATCAATATCTAAACCACGCGCCATAACATCGGTTGCTATCAAAATGCGGTTTTCGCCATTTCTAAATTGCTCGATGCTACGTAAACGGTAGTTTTGTGTTTTGTTAGAGTGGATCACGCAAAGTTCTTCCTCAAAATACGCGTCTAGCTTATCAAACAAGCGGTCTGCCATTCGTTTAAAGGCTACAAAAATTAATACTTTGTTGTACTGCTCTGTATTGTTTAGCAAATGCACTAACAAATTTACTTTGGTGTAAAAGTTAGGTACTATGTAGCGGTGCTGCGAAATATTATCTAATGGAGTACCCGAAACGGCAATAGAAACGCGCTCTGGGTTCTTGAAAAAATCGCTAATCAAATGGCTAACATCTTGCGTCATAGTTGCCGAAAACATAATGTTTTGTCGGCGTTCTGGTAAAATATCAAATATGTTGATAAGTTGGTGTCTAAACCCTAAATCTAGCATCACATCTACTTCATCAATCACTAATTTTTGAATAGACTTTAGTTGTAATGTTCTGCTCACTGCCAAATCGTACAAACGCCCAGGTGTGGCAACAATAATATCTAAACCTTGTGCAACGGCTTGTTTTTGTGTGTTAATATTTGTGCCACCATACACGCCCAAAACACGATTGTTGATGTATTTTGATAGTTTTTCGATTTCATCTACAACTTGTACTACAAGTTCGCGTGTTGGCACTAAAACCAATACCCGCGGATTGTCTTGTTTAGAAAATTTTAAATTCCGTAAAATAGGCAACATGTAGGCAAATGTTTTTCCTGTACCTGTTTGTGCAATACCTACCACATCTCTACCAGAGGCCACCACGCCAAAAGCTTCGGCTTGTATTGGCGTAGGCGTTGTAAAGCCTAAATCATCTAAGGCATTGTACAGCGGTGTGTTTAAATTTAGGTCTTGAAACATCATGGTAAGTAGAAAAAATTTGCTACAAAGTTACGCTTATTTTAAGCGTTTAAAGCAGCGTGTTGTGTATTTCTATAACATAGCTTGCTGCAAAGGTTTTGCCAGCTTCTAGTTGTATTATGCCTTCTTTTTCTTTTAGGAGTTGATTGGTGCTTTCGGCATCTGCAATACCTAACCAAGGTTCTATACATACAAAATTACCATTGGGTTTTGCCCAAATGCCTAAATAATCAAAATCTGGATAATCTACGGTTAGTATGGTACCACGGTTTTTGCTGTTTAGGCTTATTTTTTTAGAGTGTAAATCTTTAAAAATAAGCGCATCATCATTAAATAAACTATGCGTTAAGGGTAACGTTTTGCTGTGTTGTAGCAAAGGTTTGGTGTTTTTAGAAACCAAGCCAGTATCAGGGTTTAATAAATGGGTTACCGCATTTTCAACGGTTTCAAATTCTAAACTGTAATCCTCGTAATCTTCATCTTCAAATACGGGACATTTAAATGCAGGATGCCCGCCTACCGAAAAATACAATGTTTTACGATCGACATTCTTAATACGGTGTGCTACTTCAATTTTATTGTCGGTTAGCGTAAAACATAGTTCAAATTCAAACTTAAAAGGATATTGCTTTAACAATGCATCATTATAATTAAAGGCAAATGTTAAGCTGTTTTCTGTGTGTTGGCTTAATGTAATGGCATCACTATTTCTAATTAAACCATGTTTTGGTAGCGTATAGAGTTTACCATTATAACTATAGCTGTTGTTTTTTAAACCACCAATAATAGGGAATAGGTTTGGTGCAAAACTTCCCCAAACATTTGGGTTAGCATCCCACATAAACTGAGTGTTATGTTTTACAGATGAAATTTCACAAAGCTCTGCGCCATTAGCTTGCACTGAAATTTTTAACTTATCGTTTTTGAGGTGGTACATCTTGTTATGATTTAACTCCTGCAAAAATCATAAAAATTTAAGTATTCTCAGTAACTTTGCAGCACAATAATTTTGCTTGAGAACAACACAACACCATACATTAAAAAATCCTGAAACGTTTAAACAGCAGCTATTAATTTGGGCGCAACAGTTTGATGATGTAGTGTGGTTAGATTCTAACAACTACGAGCAAAAATTTACAAGTTACGACGCTGTTTTAGCGGTAGATGCTTTTACAAGTATTCAAACCGATTTTAATAGTGGTTTTGAAAAACTTAAAGAATACCAAACGAGTACTAGAGATTGGATTTTTGGGTATCTTACTTACGATTTAAAGAATGATGTAGAGGCACTAGAATCTAAAAATTATGATGGTTTAGGTTTTCCAGACTTATATTTTTTTCAACCTAAAAAGTTGTTTTTATTTAAGGATAATAAGCTTGAAATTCAATATTTAAAGGGTGTAGATGATGAGCTTGAAGCAGACGTAAAATGCCTTTTTGAGACTATAGATTGTGCTACAGAACGCTCTGGAGGTAGTTGCGGTGATGTTAAAATAAAACTAAGAATTCATAAAGACGAGTATTTCCAAAAAGTCAATAAAATTTTAGAACACATCCACCGAGGCGATATTTACGAAACTAACTTTTGCCAAGAGTTTTATGCCGAAAATACGTGTATTAATCCGTTAGAAACGTATCAAAATTTAAACAGTATTTCCAATCCGCCATTTGCGTCTTTTGTAAAACTATACGATAAATATGTATTGTGTGCTTCACCAGAGCGTTATATAAAAAAGGAAGCAGAAACCATTATTTCGCAACCTATAAAAGGTACATCAAAACGCGCTAAAAATCCAGAAGAGGATCTCAAACTGAAGCACAATTTAGAAAATGACGAGAAAGAACGCAGCGAAAATATTATGATTGTAGATTTAGTGCGTAACGATCTTTCAAAAACCGCATTAAAAGGTAGTGTAACGGTAGAGGAATTGTGTAAAATTTACACCTTCGATCAGGTACATCAAATGATTTCTACAGTTACCTCAAAGGTAGATGTCACCACGCATCCCGTAGATATCATAAAAAGCACATTCCCAATGGGTAGTATGACTGGCGCACCAAAAATTTCGGCAATGCGTATTATTGAAGCGCTTGAAGCAACCAAACGAGGTGTTTATTCTGGTGCTATAGGGTATTTTGATCCTACAGGAGATTTCGATTTTAATGTGGTGATTCGCAGTATTCTCTACAATGCCACAAAACAGTATATTTCGTATTCTGTAGGTGGCGCTATTACAGCAAAAAGCGACCCTTTAAAAGAATACGAAGAATGTTTAGTAAAAGCGAAGGCAATGCGCGAGGTTTTAGAAAGTTAAAATTATTGGAGTTTAATTCCAACCCTTTTCTGAGCTCTTTATAAGCACAGTATAATTTTATTAATATATCTCTGTTTCAATAAATTATTGTGTACAAATAAGTTGTTTTATTATGCCTTTTATAAACGTATTGTAAGAATAAAATAAAACTTAACTTTGAGCGTGCTTATAAATTTCAAAACACATATTGATAAAACGTTTCCTTTCTTAACAAAAAGCAAGCTATTAATCGCTATTTCAGGAGGCATAGACAGTGTAGTGCTTACCCATTTGTGCCATAGTGCCAAGTTAAATATTACGCTAGCACACTGTAACTTTAATTTAAGAGGTGATGAAAGCGATGCAGATGAAAATTTTGTTGTAGCGCTTGCAGAACATTTAAATGTTGAAGTTTTTACGCAACGTTTTGATACTAAGGCTTACGCTACCGATAACAAATGCTCTATACAAATGGCAGCACGCGATTTGCGCTACAATTGGTTTTCTGAATTGGCAGCACAATTACAGTTCGATTATATTTTAACAGCACACCATGCCGACGATAATTTAGAAACATTTTTAATCAATTTTACTCGTGGTACAGGTTTAGAAGGCTTAACAGGAATCCCCGAAATTAACGACACATTTGTACGCCCATTATTGCCCTTTTCAAGCGAGCAAATTAAAGCTTATGCCAATGCAAATAACATCACATGGCGAGAGGATAGCAGTAACGCATCAGTAAAATATTTGCGCAATAAATTAAGACATCAGGTAGTGCCAATTCTAAAAGAAATAAATCCTAGTTTATTGCAAAGTTTTCAAACTACTTTAGAGAATTTAAACGATACCGCCGATATTGTTGAGGAAAGCACAAATGCTGTGTTAAAGCGTGCTATCGAAACTATGAACGAACATTTTATAACGTTCAAAATTTCAGAATTTAGAAAAGTTAACAATCCAAAGGCTTATATGTTTGAAGTCTTTAAAAGTTTTGGTTTTACCGAATGGAATGATATGGTAGCTTTGCTAGATGCAGAAACAGGGAAACAGATACGCTCTAATACGCACAGGCTTGTTAAAAACCGAGAGCATTTGCTGCTAAGTCCTTTTAAAAATAATAACACACCAGAAGAAATTAGTATTTCAAAAACCGAAATACAAAAAGAAACGCCGTTTGGAGTACTCTATTTTGAAGCAGTAGACGCTATTTTAAAACCAGAGCAACATACAATTTACGTAGATAAGGATAAACTAAAATATCCTTTAGTGTTAAGAAAAAAGCAAGAGGGCGATGTGTTTTATCCGCTAGGAATGACAGGTAAAAAGAAACTGAGTAAGTATTTTAAAGACGAGAAACTCTCGCTATTAGATAAAGAAAATACGTGGTTGCTATGTTCAGAAAATACGATTGTTTGGGTTGTGGGTAAAAGAGCAGATGAGCGTTTTAAGGTTACTAAAAGCACAAAGCAGATACTGAAAATTCAAAAGCGCTAATTTGTTATTTCTGCAAAAGGCAGAATCCAATTATAAATATAGCAAATTACTTTTCTACGTGTTGTTCAATAACCATTTCTCCCCATTCTATTATTGATTTTATTAATGGCACAACAGTTTTACCAAACTCTGTTAATTTGTATTCAACCTTTAAAGGCGGCTTTGTGGTGTAAACGCTACGTTTAATTAAACCATCATGTTCTAAATTCTTTAATTGTAAGCTTAAAGTACGCTCTGTAACCGATGGTATTGCTTTTCGCAACTCATTATAACGTAAGGTATTATCAATTAAATGGTATAAAATAACTGTTTTCCATTTGCCACCAATTATACCCATAGTTAAGCTTGTGCAACACGGGTATGTTTTTCCTTTATAAGTGTACATAATTTAAGTGTTTTTTATAACTATACTTTATGACCGCTATTGCAAAGGTAAAATACTATACTTAAGTTTGCAACTATAAAAAGTATAGTTAAAAATATTTATATGAAGACACCTAATATTTCAAAAGAAGACATTTTAAATGCCTTTCAATATCGCCATGCCACAAAAGAGTTTGATGCGACTAAAAAACTAGCGAAAGCGGATATCGATTTTATTTTAAAAACAGCCAATTTATCACCAAGTTCTTTTGGTTTTGAGCCATGGCATTTTATTGTTGTTCAAGATAAAGAATTAAGAGAATTACTAAAACCCGTAGCTTGGGGTGCACCTGTAAAACTAGATACTGCAAGTCATTTTGTATTGGGTTTAAGTATGAAAGCACCAATGACAAAGTGGGACGCAGATTATATTATGCACATGATGAAAGATGTTAAGCAATTTCCAGAAGACGTTATTGAAATGTACTCTGGATTTTACAAAAACTTTCAAAAATCAGATTTCGACTTAGATACCGATAAAAAGTTATTTGATTGGGCATCAAAACAAACCTATATTGCTTTGGCAAATATGATGACTGCGGCTGCTTTACATGGTATTGATAGTTGCCCAATAGAAGGCTTTCATCAAGAAAAAACAGAAGCCTTGTTACAAGATAAGTTTGGTGTAGATACTTCTAAATACGGGTTGTCGTATATGGTGGCATTTGGTTACAGAAAAACAGATCCTGAACATCAAAAAACAAGAAGAAACATAGAGGATGTTGTTACTTGGAAATAAATAGGCTAATATCTTAGAATAATACATAAAAAGAATCAAACTTCGTGTTTGGTTCTTTTTGCTTTTAATAAGTAAAATAAACCCCGTAAATTCGTTATCTCATAAAGCTTGATAAAGAATATAGTGTAATGGTGTTACAAGGTAAAATAGTTGATGTAGTAAACAAGCAAGTTTTTAAAGGTGAAATCACTATTACTAACGGCAAGATTACAGCCATCGTACCAGCGGAACACAATGTTAACCATTACATACTTCCTGGGTTTGTTGATGCGCACATACATATTGAAAGCTCTATGCTAGTGCCTTCAGAATTTGCCAGAATAGCGGTAAAACATGGTACGGTTGCCACAGTTTCTGATCCGCATGAAATTGCTAATGTTTTAGGTGTTGCAGGTGTGAGGTTTATGATTGAAAACGGAAAACAAGTGCCATTTAAATTTAATTTTGGTGCGCCTTCTTGTGTGCCTGCTACTAATTTTGAATCTGCTGGAGCCGTTATAGATGCAGAAGACATCAAAAAATTATTGGAAGATCCAGACATCAAGTATCTCGCGGAAATGATGAATTATCCTGGTGTATTATTTGATGATTCTGAAGTGTTAAAAAAAATAGAATGGGCAAAACATTTTAATAAACCTATTGATGGGCATGCGCCTGGTGTTACAGGTGCAGATATTTCAAAATATATAAGTGCTGGCATTTCAACCGATCATGAATGTTTTACCTATGAAGAAGCTTTAGAAAAGCTTGAAAAGGGTATGAAAATTCTAATAAGAGAAGGTAGTGCTGCTAAAAATTTTGAAGCTTTAATCGGTTTATTGCCAGAGCATTTTGAGCGTATGATGTTTTGTAGTGACGATAAGCATCCAGATGATCTAATCCTTGGCCACATTAATCAACTATGTGCCAGAGCAGTTTCAAAAGGAATAGATGTTTTTAAAGTATTGCAAGCGGCTTGTATTAATCCTGTAAAGCATTATAATTTAGAGGTTGGGCTATTGCAAGTTGGAGATCCAGCAGATGTTATTGTGATAGAAGATTTAAAAGATTTTAAAACCCTTCAAACCTATAGTAATGGTGTGTTGGTTTTTGATAAAGGCACCTCATTAATACAACCAACTGCATTTAAAAATCTAAATAATTTTAATTGTAAAAAGAAAGAGGTATCAGATTTTAAATTTGAATCTTCTTCAAAACACATACGCGTTATTGAAGCATTAGAAGGCCAACTAGTAACACATGAATTCATTGCTGAAGCTACTTTAGAAAACGGAAACTTGGTATCAAATATTAAAAACGATATTTTAAAATTAACAGTGGTGAACCGGTACCAAAATAAAACGCCAGCCATAGCATTTATAAAAAACTTTGGTTTAAAAGAAGGTGCAATTGCGTCTTCTGTTGGTCACGATTCACATAATATTATAGCAGTTGGTGTTTCAGACGAAGCTATTTGTAAAGCGGTAAATAAAATTATAGAACACAAAGGTGGTATTTGTGCCATTTCAAATTCCGAAGAAAAAATGCTGCCACTTCCCGTAGCAGGAATTATGAGTGATAAAGATGGTGAGACTATTGGCAAACAGTATGCAGAATTAGATAAATTTGCAAAACAATTAGGCAGTACATTGCATGCACCTTACATGACACTTTCGTTTATGGCATTGCTTGTAATTCCGGCATTAAAATTAAGTGACAAGGGCTTGTTTAACGGAAAAGATTTTAAATTTACATCCGTAGTTCCCAAATAACCAAAAATCAGCAAAAAGCACCCATTAATCAAAACATGCCAATACTAGAATCTACCTACAAACCACCATTTTATTTTAAAAACGGATTTATAGCTACTGTATATTCAGGATTATTCAGAAGGGTGAATCTTAAACAAGAACGCGAACGCATCACTTTAAACGATGGTGATTTTTTAGATTTAGATTGGAGCTATTCCGAAGTAAAAACAAATAAACTTATAATTTTATTACACGGTTTAGAAGGTCATGGGCAACGCCCTTATATGACGGGTGCGGCAAAACATTTTAACGCCAATGGTGTTGATGCTTTGTGCATGAATTTTAGAGGCTGTAGTGGCGAAAACAATTTAAACTATTACAGTTATCATTCAGGATCTACTGAAGATTTACATGCTGTAATTCAGCATGCTATTGCAACAAAAAATTATTCTGAAATTTATTTAAAAGGCATTAGTTTGGGTGCAAACATCATATTAAAATATTTGGGGGAACATAGCGACATTCCACAAGCGGTAAAAGCTGCTGTGGCGGTTTCTGTTCCTGTTAATTTACACGGATCTTGCAAAGAATTACATAAGCTTAAAAATAAACCCTTTCACGATAGGTTTTTAAAAGATTTGGTAGTGCACCTAAAAGAAAAACAACAGCTTTTTCCAACGGAAATTAGTTTGGAAGCTATTAAAAACATAAAAACATTATTAGATTTTGATAATGTGTACACCTCTAAAGCACATGGTTTTAAAGATGCTTTAGATTACTATGAAAAATGCAGCAGTTTACAGTTTTTACCAAATGTTAAAGTGCCATCTTTAATTATTAACGCCTTAAACGATTCGTTTTTATCTCCAGAATGTTATCCTGTAAAAACCGCTAAAAACAATCCGAATTTATATTTAGAAATGCCAAATTTTGGCGGGCACGCAGGCTTTATCGATAAAAAAAATGTGTATTATAATGAAAAGCGCGCATTGGAATTTTGTTCTAAATTTTCTTAATTACTACATTCTTAGTTAATCGATTGTTAAATATGGGCTTGGTAGATTAACTCAGCTTAATTTTTTATATCTTTTTTGAAAATTTAAGACTATGCCAACATTCAACTTAAAAATTAATGGAAAAAAGCATGCTGTTGAGGCAGATGCAGATACGCCGCTTTTGTGGGTGTTACGAGATAAAATCAATTTAGTAGGCACCAAATTTGGTTGTGGTATTGGGCAGTGTGGCGCCTGTACGGTTCATGTAGATGGTAGCGCGATGCGTAGTTGTTTGTTACAGGTGTCTCAAGCTGAAGATGTTGATATCACCACCATTGAAGGCCTTTCAGAACGTAACGATCACCCCGTGCAACAGGCGTGGAAAGCTATTGATGTGCCGCAATGTGGCTATTGTCAAGCAGGACAAATAATGACGGCTTCTGCATTTTTAAATGAAAATCCGAATCCCTCAAACGAAGATATTAGAAATGCCATGAATGGTAATATTTGCAGATGTGCATCTTACAATAGTATCGAAGAAGCTGTAAAACTAGCATCAGAAAACATTAGTTAATCCCATACAACCAAAACTATGAAAAATTCATTTAGTAGACGCTCGTTTTTAAAAACATCAGCACTGGCAAGTGGTGGTATGTTAATTGGGTTTAACTTGTTTAACGCTTGCAAATCTGATGTTGAATTGCCTTTAGATTTAAGTCAACTTAACTACAAAGATTTCAATGCATATATTAAAATATCGCCAGAAGGTAAAGTCACCATTTATTCCGTAAATCCAGAAATTGGCCAGGGTGTAAAAACAGCAATGCCTATGATAATTGCTGAAGAGTTAGATGTGGCTTGGGACGATGTTTATGTGGTACAAGCGCCTTTAGACACTGAAAATTTTAGCGGACAAGTGGCTGGTGGCAGTCAATCCATTCGAAGAAGTTGGCAACCCTTACGCGAAACAGGTGCTACGGCTAAACAAATGTTGGTAAATGCTGCTGCTGCGCGTTGGGGTGTTGCGGCTAACACTTGTACTGTAAAGTCAGGCATAATTTCTAACGCAAATGGCGAAACGCTTGGGTATGGCGATGTTGTTGAGGATGCTGCTGTTTTAGAAATTCCTGAAGATATTACTTTAAAAGATTCGAAAGATTTTAACATCATTGGGCGTGGTAAACGGAATGTAGATATCGATAAAATCACTTCTGGAAAACCATTATATGGCTTAGATTATAAAGTTGAAGGTATGGTGTATGCTTCGGTGTTAAGACCTCCAGCTTTTGGGCAAGTGCTAGCATCTTTTGATGCTTCAAAAGCCAAAGCACTTCCTGGAGTTATTGATGTGATAACTATTGGAGAAAAAGCAAGAGCTTTATTGAACGCAGGAAAACCTAATTGGAGCGTAAAATTAAGCACTACCGATAAAGTGGTGGTGGTAGGCACTACAACTTGGGATGTTATAAAAGGAAAAAAAGCTATTGCTGCAACTTGGAAAACAGATTCTGATTTAGAAAGTACTGAAGATCATGATGCAAAGTTGCTAGATTTACTACATGGTAAAAAATTTAGAACCCGACGTAAAGACGGAAATACAAAAAAAGCATTTGCTAATGCTGATAAAGTGATAGAACGTGTTTACGAATCTACATTTTTACCACATAATACGATGGAGCCCATGAATTTTTTCGCCAATGTTACTGAAGACAAAGTACATTTGGTTGGGCCAACGCAAACCCCTGAAGCTGCTGCAAATGCTGTAGCTAGCATGCTAGGGCGACCAGTAGAAGATGTTCATGTAGACTTAACACGCATGGGCGGCGGTTTTGGTAGGCGTTTGTATAACGATTATGTTTTGGAAGCAGCTGAAATTTCAGAAGCTATTAAAAAGCCAGTAAAAATGGTGTCTACCAGAGAGGATGATATGACTACGGGCGTGTATCGTCCTGCAAGTAAATATAAAATTGCAGCGGCCATAAAAGATGGAAAACTTACAGGCTATCACCTAAAAGAGGCCTGTGTTAATGGTAACATGTATGGCTTAATTCCTAACTTTTTCCCCGCTGGCGCTATAGAAAATTACCAAGTAGATAGTGCGCAACTAAAAAGTAATATTACTGTTGGGGCGTGGAGAGCGCCTTACACCAATTTTTTAGCGAGTGCAGAACAAAGTTTTTTTGATGAAATAGCTGAAGAATTGGGTATAGATCGTGTGCAATTACATATGGATTTACTAGATAATGTAAAAAAGAATCCTGATGCAAATATAGAGTACAGTCCAGAACGCTTACAAGGCGTGTTAAAAAAGGTGGTAGATACTTCTAATTGGGGTAAAACTGAAGATGGCGTTTACCAAGGTTTATCTGTATACTATTGCCATAATACCCATGTTGCTGAGGTTGCAGATGTGATTATGGAAAATGGGTACCCTGTGGTTAAAAAAGTAACTTGTGCTATAGATTGTGGTATCGTGGTAAATCCGTTAGGAGCTATGAATCAAGCCAGAGGTGGCGTTTTAGATGGTATTGGGCATGCGCTATATGCCGATTTTGGTTTTAAAAATGGCGTGCCATTAGCTAATAATTTTAACGGCTATCAATTAATTAGAATGGCGCAAACCCCAAAAGTAGAGGTTCATTTTATAGACAGTAATATTGCGCCAACAGGCCTTGGAGAGCCTACGTTACCGCCAGTAGGTGCTGCGGTTGCTAATGCCATTTATAAGGCTACAGGTAAAAGATTAACTAAGTTTCCGTATTTAAAATATTTAAATGCTGAAACAGAAATTATAGGATAATTATAAGTAATAGTATGAGATTGAGTATACTGTTTCTATTGGTTGTATTGGTGTCATGTTCAAAACTAAACACAAAAGAAAGTTACGAAACACAATTTGCAACATATTATAAGGCAAACATGTACAACCCAGACTCGTTTAAATTGTTGGGGTTTACAGTAGGCGAAGGGATTGTACAACACAAGGCAAATCGTGATTTTATAAAAGGCCTTTTTGATAAGAAAATAGATAAGCACATTGGCGATAGTTTAATACAAGAACGCTTAAAACATCAAGAACAAGTATTTTTTAGGGTAGCGGCAAAAAATGCTGTAGGTGTTAGGGTTCAAAATATTGTTATGGGTTATTTTATTGATGGTGAGTTAAAATATGTTGAGGGAAAATTAATTGATGATAAATAGCATAAACTGTTATAATGCTTTAAATGACACACGAATTTAAACATATCATACAAGAAACTCTTAAGGCTAAAGCTAATGGTTTAAAAGCTGTTTTAGCATCTGTAGTCGATTTAGTAGGCTCTTCCTATAGGCGACCAGGCGTTAGAATGCTTATTATAGAAGGTAATGTACTGGTTGGCGCAGTAAGTGGTGGCTGTGTTGAAAAAGAAATAGTGTTGCAAGCCCAATCCGTTTTTAAGACTGGGCAATCTAAAATGATGACTTACGATGGTAG
>CALDUF010000014.1 GCA_937923515.1 uncultured Flavobacteriaceae bacterium | reverse complement strand
GATATTATTGCAATTCTAGGTATGGAAGAATTATCTGAAGAAGATAAAATGGCTGTGGGTAGAGCAAGACGTGTACAACGTTTCTTATCACAACCTTTCCACGTAGCTGAACAATTTACAGGTATTCCAGGTGTTTTAGTTGATATTAAAGAAACTATAAAAGGGTTTAATATGATTATGGATGGTGAGTTAGATCACTTACCAGAAGCAGCATTTAACCTTAAAGGAACTATTGAAGAGGCTATAGAGGCAGGAGAAAAAATGCTTGCTGAAGCGTAATTAAGTTCAGAGTTTAGAGTTCAGAGTAACTCATAACTTGTAACTCACAACTCATAACTAGAAAATATGTATTTAGAAATTGTATCGCCAGAAGCCACATTGTTTAGCGGAGAAGTAGATTCTATAGTTGTTCCTGGGGTTAATGGAGAGTTTGAAATGCTTAATAATCACGCACCTATTGTTGCTCTATTACAAAAAGGTACTGTGAAAATTTCTGGAAGTATTACTTTAGAAGAAGCAGTTGAAACTAAATTCACAAAATCAGATAACGGATTTTGGTTGACTATCAAGTCTGGCACATTGGAAATGAAAGATAATAAAATTATTGTTTTAGCAGATTAAAACAAATTAACAACTGATAATAAAAACCCCAAAGACACATACTGCCTTTGGGGTTTTTTGGTTAACTAACTAAAATAACAAGGTTAAAAAATAATAACCAATAAATTTATCGCAATTGTAGCAACTACTAAAATTGCTAAACCAATAACGAATAAGGTTTCCGTAATATTTCTTGTGGTTTTCATAATGAATTAATGCGTTAGGGTTTCTTTTTAAGTCTTACATAAAAACTATTAGTTATTATAACATAAAGCTTTCATATAATTCCATCTAAAGAGTTGGTTAATAGCTGTGGTAAAACTATAATCTAGAACTCAATAAAAAAATACGCAGTTGTACGTATTTTTTTGAGCTATATTTTAAAATACAAAATGTATAAAAGGCGAAAGCCCTAGATTTTTACAATCTAGGACTTTCAATAATTCTCCCTAAGAACTAATTAATAGCACTGTAAAAGTAATTGATATGAATGGTTAAAAAAATACGTACTTGTACGTATTTTACAAAAAAGGCGCGTTCAAATTTGCCCAAATAGATAATGAAGATGGCTTATTATCTAGCTTTAATTTTGATACTATATTACTTCTGTGTTTATCAACTGTTCTTGGTGATATAGAAAGTGCTTCGGCAATTTCTTGAGATGTTTTATTTTTTGAGATGAGTGCAACAATTTTAAGTTCGGCCTTTGTGAGTTTTTCCAGTTCTTTAGGTGTCTTATCGCAATTATGTTTCAAATAAGTTACAATCTCTTTACTAAAATAAGGTTGGTTGTTTTGTACATGTGCAATACAATTTTCTATTTCTTCTATTGCGAACTCCTTAAGTATATAACCATATACGCCAAATTTTAGTGCTTTATCATAAAGTTCTTCTTCTTTGTCGAATGTAATTAGAATAACCTTAGTTTGTAAATTGTTTTTTTGAACCTCTTCAGCAATTTCTAACCCTGTTTTATAGGGCATTCTAATATCTAATATCGCAATTTTTGGTTTGTGCTTTACAATAAGATTATAGGCACTTTTCCCATCAGGAGCGCTACCTAAAACGTCATATCCTTTAGAAGTTAAAAAATCTGTCAAACCACGGAGCATTAGCGGATGGTCATCGGCTATCACTATAGATGTATGCATTAAGTTAGGGATGTATTAGCTATTAATTTTATCTAATAAATAAGTTTTTAAAACTTATAGTTTTAAATATAAAAATTTTTTCTCATAATCAATTATGGCTCTCCCTTTTTTTAAGATATCTGCACCAATAATGCCATCAACAGGTTTTGAATTATGGTTTACCAAGGCAGTATTTACATGCGTCATATTAAACAAAACTAAAACTAATTTATCATGATTCCACTTACCAATTTTAACCTTATTCTTTTTAGACATTTTTGTTTCCATATTTGTCGCTCCCGCCCCAGCAGCCAAAATATTAGAATCTTTAACTTTTAAGTTAAAATTATCAATGGCTTCAAAACCTACGCAAGAACTTGAAGCACCAGTATCTAAAATAAAATTACCTTTTACGCCATTAATGGTCGCTTTCATTTCAAAGTGATTTGTTTTGGTAAGCTTTAATTTAATTTTAGTATACTTTTTTTCAATTAAAAAATTTTGAAGAGAAATATCCATCAGTTGTATTTTAAGCAAATATAGTTGATAAAATCCTTTACTTTTACACTACAAATCAAGTAAATTATATAAACTTTGGTGATAACAGACACGCATACACACTTATACAGTGAAGCTTTTGATGAAGATAGACACAACATGATTACCCGTGCTATTAGTGAAGGTGTATCACGATTTTTTGTTCCTGCTATAGATTCTACCTACACAACCTCTATGCTACAATTAGAAAAAGATTTTCCTGAAAATATTTTTCTAATGATGGGCTTACACCCTACACACGTTAAAGAAAATTATCTTGAAGAATTACAACATGTAGAACACATGCTTTTAAAACAACAATTTTATGCTATTGGAGAAATAGGTATAGATTTGTACTGGGATAAAACAACGCTAAACAAACAACAATACGCATTTAAGCATCAAATTAAATTAGCAAAGCAATACAAATTACCTATTGTTATTCACTGTAGAGATGCTTTTGATGAAGTTTTTGACGTTCTTGAAACAGAAAAAGGCGATGACCTCTTTGGTATTTTTCATTGTTTTACAGGAACTTTAGAACAAGCACATAAAGCACTGTCTTACAATATGAAACTAGGCATTGGTGGAGTGGTAACATTTAAAAATGGAAAAATTGATCAGTTCTTAAATCAGATAGATTTGAAACATATCGTGTTAGAAACTGATGCGCCTTACCTATCACCAGTACCATATAGAGGTAAACGTAACGAAAGTGCGTACATAATTAATGTATTAGAAAAACTATCTGCACTTTATAATCTGCCAGAAGCCGTTATTGCCGAAATTACAACTCAAAATTCAAAAGCCATATTCAAAATATAATGACTACTACAAAACCTCATATATTATTGATTTATACTGGTGGTACCATTGGTATGGTAAAAGATGCTGAAACAGGAACATTACATGCCTTCAACTTTAAAAATTTATTAAAGCAGATACCCGAGTTAAAACTGTTAGATTGTAATATTGAAACGTTTTCTTTTGAAAACCCCATTGATTCTAGCAACATGAATCCTGAACATTGGGTTGAAATTGTAGAAATTATAGCATCACATTACGACAATTTTGATGGATTTGTGGTATTACACGGAAGCGATACAATGAGCTATACAGCATCTGCCTTAAGTTTTATGTTAGAAAACTTATCAAAACCTGTGATTTTAACTGGCGCGCAATTGCCTATAGGAGATTTAAGGACAGACGCAAAAGAAAATTTAATAACATCTATACAAATAGCCTCTTTAAGACGAGATGATAAACAGGCTGTAATTCAAGAAGTGTGTTTATATTTTGAATATAAATTATACAGAGGCAATCGCACTACTAAAATAAATGCAGAACATTTTCAGGCATTTAATTCGCTTAATTATCCGTGTTTAGCAGAATCTGGAGTGCATTTAAAAATAAATCACCAATATTTATTAAACATTAATGCGTTATCAGCCTTAAACGTTCACAAAAAACTTGAGACAAATATAGCTTTGGTAAAAATGTTTCCTGGAATCACAGCAAACTATCTAAACAATATCTTAAAAATTCCTAATTTAAAAGCACTTATTTTAGAAACTTATGGTTCTGGAAATTGTATAACCAACGCTTGGTTTATTAATGCTTTAAAAGAAGCCATTTTAAAAGGAATACATATAGTTAATGTTACGCAGTGCGTTGGTGGCGGGGTTAATATGGGACAATACGAAACTAGCAGCCAACTTAAAACTATAGGTGTAATTTCTGGAAAAGATATGACTACAGAGTCTGCAATCGCCAAATTAATGTATTTGTTGGGTAAATTTGAATCAGCTGAATTACTTAAAAAAAGCTACGAAATTTCACTTAGAGGAGAGATGTCTTAAAATTAACTTTAAAATCTTTATTGTTTGATTTTTTTTTTGTTATTTGCCCAACCTTAAAAAATACGATTAATCTACAGAGAGGTGGCCGAGTGGTCGAAGGCGCACGCCTGGAAAGTGTGTATACTCCAAAAGAGTATCGAGGGTTCGAATCCCTTCCTCTCTGCACAATTATAATATTTAGTTTTTAATTGTATTTTTTATATCTTTAACACTTTTAACTAATTAAAATTAAGATTTAGAACATGAAAAGATTATTTTCTATCCTTGCCATTACAGGAATGATGGCATTTGGAACTGCAAATGCAACTACTAGCGCACCAGTTAATGCTGCTGCAACAACCGTTGTAATTACTCAAGGAAGCGAAGAAGCTGCACCAGCTGAAGAACTTAACTTTCACCAAGGATTAAAAAAACGTTTTATTGAAGGAGGCCCAGGATTTATGGGTATTGTATTGTTGTGTTTAATTCTAGGATTAGCTATAGCTATAGAAAGAATTATCTTTTTAAATTTATCTACAACAAATACAAAAAAATTAACTCAAAACGTAGAAGATGCACTAGCTTCTGGTGGCGTTGAAGCTGCAAAAGAAGTATGTAGAAATACAAAAGGCCCTATTGCCTCTATTTTCTATCAAGGTTTAGATAGAACTGACGAAGGTATTGAAGCTGCCGAAAAAGCTGTTGTAGCTTACGGTGGTGTACAAATGGGACAACTTGAGAAAAACGTATCTTGGATTTCATTATTCATTGCATTAGCACCAATGCTTGGTTTCATGGGTACTGTAATTGGTATGATTCAAGCATTTGATAAAATTGAGGCTGCGGGTGATATGAACCCTTCTTTAGTAGCAGGTGGTATTAAAGTAGCACTTTTAACTACGGTATTTGGTCTTATAGTAGCAATTATTCTTCAAATATTTTACAATTATATTATTGCAAAAATTGACAGCATCGTTAATGATATGGAAGATTCTTCTATCACTTTAATGGATATGCTTATCAAATACAAAAAGTAATAATTTAAAATTGTAACTATTATGAAAAAAATATTAACCATAGTATTAGCAGTTGTTGGAGTGCTTTCTATAGTATTTCTAGCAATGATAATATCAACAGGTGATGAAGCTGTAAAAGCTGGTGATGCTGGTGGATCAGTTGATTCTATCATGTATATAGCATATGTTATTTTAGGACTAACTCTAGCCTTTGTTGTTGTTTTTAGTTTAAAAAACATTTTCACTAATAAAGATACTTTAAAGAGCACGTTAAAAGGTGTTGGTGCATTTGCTGTATTAGCAGCAATTTGCTACTTCGGTCTTGCTAACGGTGTAGAAACGCCTTTAAAAGATGGAGGTACATTATCTGCAAGTGGGTCGCAATTATTAGGGGCAGGATTATGGCTATTCTATGCACTTATATTAGTAGCTGGCGGATCAATGTTGTTTTACGGAGTTAAAAAAATGATAAAATAATATGGCAAAACGAGCAGCACCAGAGGTTAATGCAGGCTCAATGGCCGACATTGCCTTCTTATTACTGATTTTTTTCTTGGTAACTACTACCATTGAGAAAGATTCGGGGATTAACAGAAAGCTTCCACCAATGGAAGATAATACTGAACCTCCAGTAATTAAGCAGAAAAATATTTTTACGGTTTTAATTAACAAGCAAGATCAATTACTTGTTGAAGAAGAACCAATGGAAATAAAAGATTTGAGACAAGCAGCAAAAGATTTTTTAGATAACAACGGCGATGGCTCTTGTGCATTTTGCCAAGGTGCTAAAGATCCTAAGTCATCTGATAATCCAGATAAAGCTATCATCTCTTTAAAGAATGACCGTGAAACTTCGTATGCAGCATATATATCTGTTCAAAATGAGCTAGTTGCAGCTTACAATGAATTAAGAAATAGACGCGCATTAGAGATTGGAGCTTCAAAAGGGTTTCCAAATATGAATTTCCGAGAAATGAATGCTTTACATGATGATGTAAGGTGGAGTGGAAACAGAAAAAAATTAGGAGATCTTATTGATCAAATTAAAGTTGAGATTCCACAAAAACTCTCTGAAGTAGTCGAATAGTAATAGAATTAAAAACTTAAAATATGTCTAAGTTTAAAAAGAAAAAAGATGGTGGATTAGCACCAATTAATACGGCATCTTTACCAGATATTGTTTTTATGTTGTTATTCTTCTTTATGGTTGCTACCGTAATGCGAGAGGATACTTTAAAAGTAAAAAATACGTTACCTGCAGCAGATCAAGTTGAGAAACTGAATAAAAAGAACCCTGTTGCATATGTTTATATTGGTAAACCAAGTGACAACTATAAAAAATTTGGTACAGAAGCTAGAATTCAATTAAATGATGATTTTGCATCTGTTAGCGACATAGCTGCTTTTATTGCCGCAGAGCGTGCAAGTAAAAGAGAAGAGCTTGTGCCATTTTGGACTGTATCCCTTAAAGTAGATAAAAATGCTAATATGGGTATTGTTGGAGATGTAAAGCAAGAGCTTAGAAAAGTAAATGCTTTAAAAATCAATTATACAACTGCTACTGGTGACGCATTAACTAATATGCAGTAAACAATATAATAATCTTAATATATCTATTAAAGTCGAGGGAATTTCTCTCGACTTTTTTATGTAATACACAATTATAAATTAGCTTCTATATGTAATATTCGCTAACTTTATAACAAAAATTACCTTACTTAGATAAAATGCTATTGCACAAATCCAAAAATCTAACATTTTTCAACCCCAAAACGCTAAGTAACTCGGGTGCTACCCTTTTTAATATGGGTATATCTGCTGGATTCCCATCTCCTGCGGATGACTTTGAAGAACAACAATTGTCTCTCGACAAGGAACTTATAAAAAATAAAGAAGCTACGTTTTTTGCTCGTGTAAGTGGTCAATCTATGATTGGAGCTGGACTAGATGACAATGATTTACTGGTTATAGATAGAAGTTTAGAGCCATCGCATGATAAAATAGCAGTGTGCTTTTTAGATGGTGAATTTACAGTAAAACGGTTAAGAGTTGATGGTGATTATATTTGGTTACAGCCAGAAAATAACAACTATAAACCTATATTGATTACAGAAGAAAACAATTTTGTGATATGGGGAATCGTAACTAATGTGATTAAAAAGGTTTAAACTTAATAATCTTAAGATTATATATATAAAAAAGTCCAGATGTAAACATCTGGACTTTTTTTGTAAAAATTGCTATTAATTACTCTTTTATAAAACGTTTCATCATTAGATCTTCGCCATCATACACTTGAAGCATATAAACACCGCTTTCAATGCTGTAGATATTAATTTCTCCTTTAGATCTACCTTCAGCTACTATCTGTCCTAACATATTAATAATCTTGTAATCAAATATTGAGGCTCCTGGTGTAATTACATTGATATAACTTCCTTTAACTGGGTTTGGATAAACCACAAAATCATCTTTACCATTTACATATTTATCTGTTTCTATTTTAGTAGTTCCGCCTAAATTGATTAAGTTGTTGCCAGTTCCTGAAGCAGATGAACGCCCTGTAATAGTTACCTGATCAATAAAAATCTGGTCATTATTTCCAGATGCATCGCACTGGAATCTAAATCCTGAATTTGATGAAAAATTATAAACAGATGCTGGTATCACTATTGTAGCATTATAAAAGGTATTGTTATTAATATCTATACCTCTAACCCAAGTTTCAACAGTCGTCCAAGACGATCCGTTAAAATAGCGCAACCAAAAATCTTCTCTATTTTCCATACTAAAAACATAGAAATAAAAATCAACTTGTACTTCTGCAAAAGAAGTTAAATCCACATTAGAATACGTCATTGCTGAAGCAGTTCCAGAATTGTCTCGAATTCGTATTGAAAAGTTTCCTTCATAAGATCTAGTATCATTACGTCTTGTACAGTCTCCTCCACCATCAATCCAGCCATCAAGACCTGTTTCGAAAAAGCCTTGATGCAATACAACTTCAGCAGTATCTGGCATTACATTAACTGTTCTTGTGACTTGCGTTGCCATATTACCAGCTGCGTCACTAACATCATAAGTCACTACATAAGTACCTGCTGTGTCCGTATCTACACTATCACCGCCTATAACTATGCTTGTTGTAATATCACCATCAAAATCATCTGTTGCTGTTGCACCTGCTTCTGTATACGTGTCACCTATGTTTACATCAATTACCGAAGCGCCTATTAAGGTGATTACTGGCGCTGTAGTGTCTTCTTCAAGTGTTGATAAATTAATATCATCAATTGCAATGTCTGCCTGCCATGTGCTTCCTACAAATCTATTAAATCGCAATTGAACACTATTGCCTCCGTATTCGCTTAAATCTAAATTAACTGTTATCCAAGAATTACCTTGATTTCCTGATTGACTCCAAATACTCGTCCAGCTTGCGCCGTTATCACTACTAATTTCTAAATCGATAGTTCCCATATCTGCGGCTCCAAACATATGATATTGAAATGACAAATCTACTCGTGTAGCATTGGATAAATCAAAACAAGGAGAATTCAAAATAGCACGTTTGTTAGGAAAACCTGTTCCTTCTGTTGAGGCTTCTACATATAAATAGTTAGAGCCTTGTATTGCACCCGATGGTCCTGTATTATTTGAAGGAGTTCCGTTTGAATTTACCAACCAATTTAAATCATCTTCAGAAGATTGCGTCCAATCTCCTATTGACCCCTCAAAACCTTGAGCGTAAGGAAATGTAGTTATACCTCCAGAACAACCAGGAATTGCTTGATTAACATTTACGGTTCTTGTGACTTGTGTTGCACTATTTCCTGCTGCATCACTCACATTGAAAGTAACTGTATAAGTTCCTAAGGTATTTGTGTCTACTGTATCTCCAGCAATTATCAGATTGCCTGTAACATCACCATCTACGTTATCTGTAGCGGTAGCGCCTTCCTCGCTATAAGAATCGCCTAAAGTAATATTTACAACTGCATCTCCATTTAAGGTAATTACTGGTGCCGTAACGTCAACCCCATCAAATACCGTAACATTTATAGCGTCTATAGCAATATCTGCCTGCCACGTGCTTCCTACAAATCTATTAAATCGTAATTGAACGCTACCACCCACGTAAGCATCTAAATTAACATCAACTGCCAACCAAGTATTACCTTGGTTTCCTGATTGATTCCAAATACTCGTCCAATTTTCTCCATTATCATTGCTAATTTCTAAATCAATAGTTCCCACATCTGCGGCTCCAAACATGTGGTATTGAAAACTAAATGTTGCTTGAAGCATCCCTGTGAGATCAAAACAAGGCGAATTTAAAATAGCGCGTTTGTTAGGAAAACCTGTTCCTTCTGTTGAGGCTTCTACATATAAATAGTTAGAGCCTTGTATTGCAGCCGATGGCCCTGTATTATTTGAAGGGGTTCCGTTTGAATTTACCAACCAATTTAAATCATCTTCAGAAGATTGCGTCCAATCTCCTATTGATCCCTCAAACCCTTCAGTATAAGGAAAAGTATTGATAGACGTGCCTGTACATGCAATAAAATCGTTAGTTGTAAAGTTCGTAGATACACTGTAATTTGAAGTGTTTGTTCCACATAAGCTTCTAACCTGAACTTCGTAGTCTGTACTTTGGGTTAGTGCTGTTAGCGTTGCCATTGAAGATGTTAGCCCATTAACCTCAGTCCAGTTTGAATTGCCAATATTGCGATATCTTAAATCGTAGGTTGCCGAAGGAATATTATCCCAGGTAACCGTTGCTCCTGTTACTGTGATATTGCTAGCTATAACAGATGTTGGAACTGATAAAACACAAGGCACTTCAATACTAATCACTCTAAAATCATCAAAAGAAAAACCATCAAACGTTGTGGTTAAATCATCTTCTCTGTTCAAACTATCACTTTTTAATCTAAACCTAATTTGAATATTACTGGCTCCAAACAAAAAGCTGTTTTCGGTTGTATTGACATAAATCTCTTCCATAACCCATTTGTCCATAGTATCGCCATCGTATACAATATCGCCATTTGTGGATTGATGATTTCTAAACGTACTAGTATTTTTGTTTAAATGAAAATTGGTATCAAATGCTGCTGCAGGTTTGTTATAATTACCGCATAAAGCATTCCAACTGCTTCCTCCATTTGTACTTGCTTCGATTTGAACCAAATCGTAGTTTCGTTCTAAATCCCATTTGGCAAAATATTGAATTAAAGCTTGTGAGGTTGCAGATAAATCTATTTCAGTATTAAGCGTAATGGTTTTATTTTCATTATCACTATACGAACTAGACGGAGAATCGGTTATTGCTGTAGTTCCTGAGTAAGCATCAGTTGTTGTTCCCCAACTTCCTCCTGAGGTCGTCCAATTTGAAATTCCAGTGGCATCAGGATCGTCTTGAAACAAGATATTAGACTGATAATATTTTACATAATTGGCTTGGTAGAGTACAAAGTCATCATTACTTAACGTTACTTGAAATTCAATTTCATCATTGGGCTGAATTGCTGCATCTAAGGTATATGGTACATTAAGATTTCGTTGCTCTAACTTTGTCCAGTTTGTTTGAACCGAAGGCGATATTATAGATGAAATGTTTGGTGATACTGGCGTAACTGTAAGCGTAATATCGTCATACGTTTTTCCAAGATATTCTACGCCAAAAACTAAATCTCCATCTGTTGAAGTAATATCACTAGTATTTAAATCATGAAGTTTTGCGAATTTTCCAGAATAAAGCACTGAAAGAAAATTGATGCGCATTGCATTTTGAGCAATAGGTGTTATTTCTGATGGTGCTGGCCAAAAATCATCTCCATTTTCTGGAGCAAAGGCTAATACGTTTTTACCAGAACCAGAGCTAGTTTGTCCTCCAGAAGACACAGGTGTTCCTCCAAGCATCCAATCATTAACATCACCATTTGCAGACGTTAAAGTGTTAGGTGCAGATCCATAAATATAGCGGTTGTACTGCGTTAAATCATGACATATTTTAGCATACTCATCTTCTCTTCCAGAATCAGCAGCATTTAGATTTCCATTATATGATGATGTTACAATAGAATTCAATCCAGAATGGTGGTTAACTCCAACTTTTACATCGTGATTTAAAACAAAGTCTTGTACAATTTGTGTTTCTGGTTCAGAACCTGCAGAAGCCCCTCTATACACATTACTTGATTGCGTAGACGAAGATCCTGAATTATCGAAACCCCAATAGTAATTGAAGTTTCTGTTTAAATCTATACCTCTTACATTGTTACTTGTATTTGTTGTTCCGTTATCAGCAACTCCAGGTCTTAAATTTTTACGCTGTAGGCCACCACCATTTGGTGCGATTACTTCGTTCCACCTTAAACCATCAGGATTCATAATTGGTATAAAATAGAGCTCTTGATTATCTACTACATTTTTAATAAACGGATCGGTATTGTAATTCTCTAACACATACCACATAAAATACATTACGTTCATTAAACTATTTACTTCTCTTGCATGTGTCATACCCGTAATTAAGGTTTCAGGCTCGGAGGCTTCATCAATATCTGGATTATCAGATATTCTAACATAGTATATAGTTTGTCCAGGCCATGTAGTACTTCCTGTAGTGTTTCCATGCGTGGTTTGTCCTGTTGAGGATGCATCTGTTTTAACCGATATAAGATTAGGATATAAACTGCGCATTAAATCTAATTGCGCTAAAGTTTCACTAACAGTTAAACAACCTCCCATGCTTCCTAATTGAAAATTTGAGGGTACAGGCCAGTTAATTTCATCGCACGTATCATGCTGCGTAGGATTACCGACTAGAATATTTTGTAAACTCAAACTTTTTTGAGTGGCAGATGCGCTCAATTGCTTTTTTGCTTTCTTTTTTAAACTTTTAAGTTTACTTTTTGCGATGGGTAAATCAATAGCATTGCGTTGACTGTAATACATTGTTAAATCATCAATCAATATATTATAGGAAACACCTCTGCTTTCTAAAGCCAATATTTCATCATAACTTAGTTCTAATTCTAAATTATTATTAATAAATCTTGGACCGCAGGATAAATCTACACCAGCTTTTTGAATGTTTTGAATTGTACTTTGAGAGGGATTTACAATTGAAATTCTTTTCGGACTATTATTTTGCTGGGAAAAAATAAATAATACGTTAAAAAGTACCGCGAGGGTAAAAGTGAATTTTTTCATAATTATGGGTTGGTTCATTAAAAAATCTTTTTTAAAGTACTGTTTTTTATTCAGAAATTACGCTCTTTCTTTGTTGGTTTTAAGACATTTACGCCTTTTATGGTAAAGCCATATTTAAGGCAAAGAAAAAACCTACAATATAATCTTTAGGTACTTAAATTATATGGTCTAATTGCTATTTAGTATTTTTGAAAGTATCTGAATATACCTTGTACCAAATGCAATCCATATTATCCCTAAAAAACCTTTCAATTGCTTTTAATGGCAATGAGGTGATCCACAATATATCGTATCACCTTAATCCAAATGAAATATTGGGTATTGTTGGTGAATCTGGCTCGGGTAAATCGGTATCGTCTTTAGCTATTTTAGGGTTGCTTCCAAAGCGCATTTCAAAAATTACTTCTGGAACAATTGTATATAAAGGTGTTGATATAACACAAGCTACACCAAAAACGTTTCAAAATATAAGAGGTCATAAAATAGCTATGATTTTTCAAGAACCTATGAGTTCTTTAAACCCATCAATGACCTGTGGAAAACAAGTTGAAGAAATTTTAAAACAACATACAAAGCTTAGTAAAACTGATGTAAAAGAAAACGTTTTATCTCTTTTTAGGCAAGTAAAGTTACCCGATCCAAATCGGATTTACAACGTTTACCCACACGAAATATCTGGCGGACAAAAACAACGCGTTATGATTGCTATGGCAATTGCCTGTAAACCTGATATTTTAATTGCAGACGAACCTACAACAGCGCTTGACGTTACAGTACAAAAAGACATTATAGTTCTTTTAAAAGAGCTACAAAGTGACACAAAAATGAGCATCATTTTTATTACGCACGATTTAGCTTTAATTTCTGAAATTGCAAACCGCGTGTTAGTTATGTATAAAGGTAATATTGTTGAAGAAGGTGAAGTTTCAAAAATATTTAAATCACCTCAGCATAATTACACAAAAGCACTAATTAGTTCGCGCCCATCTTTAAACACACGTTTAAAGGTTTTACCAACTATTCAAGATTATTTAAACAATACAATTTCTGAAGAAATTATTACTTCGGAGCAGCGTAAAATAAATCATGAAAAACTCTATAAAAAAATACCTTTATTAGAAGTAATTAATGTTGAAAAAGAATATATATCAAAATCAGGATGGTTAAAAAAACCAAAGTCTTTTAAAGCTGTAAATAATATTAGTTTTAAATTATATGAGGGAGAAACTTTAGGTTTGGTTGGCGAATCGGGTTGTGGAAAATCAACATTAGGAAACGCCATTCTTCAATTAGATAAAGCTACTGCTGGACAAATTTTATATAACGGACAAGATATTACAAAACTGTCTAAATATGATATTAGAAAATTAAGAAAAGATATTCAAATTATTTTTCAAGATCCGTATTCATCGCTCAATCCAAGAATTCCTATTGGCGAGGCTATCATGGAGCCTATGGTTGTGCACAACCTTTACAATTCTGATACAGAACGAAAAGAAAAAGTTCTAGAAATTTTAAATCGAGTTGGACTATCTAAGGATTATTTTAATAGGTACCCGCATGAGTTTTCTGGTGGTCAACGACAACGTATTGGTATAGCTCGAACTATTGCTTTACAACCTAAATTAATTGTTTGCGACGAGTCGGTTTCAGCACTAGATATTTCGGTGCAAGCTCAAGTTTTAAATCTGTTAAATGAATTAAAAAATACCTTTGGATTCACTTATATTTTTATTTCGCACGACTTGGCCGTTGTAAAATATATGTCTGACCAACTATTGGTTATGAATAAAGGACAAATTGAAGAATTAGATGATGCAGATGCAATCTACAATACTCCTAAAAAAGACTACACAAAAAATCTAATTGATGCTATTCCTAAAGGGATATAAAAAATGTCATTCTAAATTTATTCAGAATGACATTTTTACTTAATCCGCAATATTCCTATGGGATTATAACATAAAAATTTTTTTAGTTAAATACATTAAACTTTTAAAAAAACGCAAATTCTCTTTTAAAGTTTCTTTGAATTTACTAGTGTTAATAGGTGGTTCAGATAGATTTGGTTCCATATTTGTAGGTTAAGATTTATGGTAGACTTGAGGAAATCTATTTATAATATTTTGGTTTCTTTGGGGATTGTAAATATAGAAATCTTTTCTAATAAAAACAGATTAAAAACACATTAAATCGATGAAATGCATTTTATTTTAACATTTGTAAGTTTATAACATGTTTAATTTGTAGATTGAACATCTAAAAAAGTTAAAATTTTTGTTTCGTATGCATTACCTCCTTTAGAAAATAAACCAAAATGTTCTCCCCCTTTTACTATAATTAATTTTTTATCAGTAGATTTTAAATTATCAAAAATAGCTTTACCATAAGCAACATCAATATTTTTATCTTCATCACCATGGCATATCAATATAGGTTGCTTAATCTGCTTTGCAGATTGTAATGGAGAAACTTTATTTGGCTTAAACCTCGCTATATCTCCAGCTTCATTTAAAGCAATATTACAGGCAAACTTTAGAGGTATACCAAAAAACATTCTTTTTTGATAGTCGTATACTATCTGCTTCATATTTGCAAAAGAACTCTCTATAATTCCAAAGTTAATTCGAGTATCATACACTAAAGCTTGCAGAGATATAGCAGCTCTAAGCGAATTACCCCAAATACCTATTTTAGTATTAACATTATTACTTTTAATTCTATCAACTATTTCTTTAATGTCTCTTTTTTCGTGATACCCATAAGTGGTATACAACCCTCCACTTTATCCATGAGCTCTTTTATCAAAAAGCCAACAATCGTACCCTTGCTTTGATAGTTTAATTGCTAACGATGTAAAGTGGTCCTTACATCCTCCTATACCATGTACTAATATAATAGAAGCTTTAGAATTATTTAATTTGGATGGAACATAGTATCCTTTAAGAATAACAGAATCAAAAGAAACCACATTCACTTTCTCGTAATTAAATTTTTCTTCATCTAAATAATTAACACTATTAATCCTTGGAGGTTGAATAATAGCATATGGCAGTACATGAATTAAAATAACATAAGCTGCAATAGATAAAATAATAGAAAATGCTAATAAAAACCTATATCTTCTTTTCAAATCTAATTAATTTAAATCCATTTCTGGAATGTCTCCCTCTATTAACAAACGGCCTTGAGTTGCATCTTTAATATCGTCAATTGAAACACCTGGAGCTCGTTCTAAAAGTTTGAAACCCGTTTCTACAACTTCTAAAACTGCTAGGTTAGTCACAATTTTTTTAACACAACCAACCCCTGTTAATGGTAACGAGCATTTTTTTAAAAGTTTAGATTCTCCACGTTTATTAGTATGCATCATTGCTACAATAATATTTTCGGCACTAGCAACTAAATCCATAGCACCTCCCATGCCTTTTACCATGCGCCCTGGAATTTTCCAATTGGCTATATCGCCATTTTCAGCGACTTCCATAGCTCCTAGAATAGTAAGATCGACATGTTGACCACGAATCATTGAAAAGCTTAACGCAGAATCAAAAAAACTAGCACCTGGTAATGTAGTTATGGTTTGTTTTCCTGCATTGATAATATCAGCATCTTCTTCGCCTTCATAAGGGAATGGTCCCATACCTAAAACACCATTTTCACTTTGAAATTCAACTTCAATATCATTTCTAACATAATTAGCTACCAACGTTGGAATACCTATACCTAGATTAACATAGTACCCATTTTTTACTTCTTTAGCTATGCGTTTTGCAATACCTGTTTTATCTAACATTTTTTTGTTGTAAATTATAAGTTGCTTTCTCAATTGGAAACAAAACTTTAGTCCTCTTTAAACTTTAAATACTTTTTGTTTTAACAGTTCTCTGCTCAATACGTTTTTCAAACGTTTCGCCTTGAAAAATACGCTGTACAAATATACCTGGTATATGAATTTGATTAGGGTCTAAGTCTCCAAGCGGAACAAGTTCTTCAACCTCGGCAACCGTTATTTTTGCAGCACCACACATGTTTGGATTAAAATTCCTAGCTGTTCCCTTAAAAATTAAATTACCAGCTTCGTCGCCTTTCCATGCTTTTACAAAAGCAAAATCGGCTTTAAAGGCATACTCTAAAACATACATTTTGCCATCAAACTCTCGTGTTTCTTTACCTTCAGCTACTTCTGTACCATAACCTGCCGGTGTATAAATAGCAGGAAAACCAGCTTGAGCTGCACGACAACGCTCGGCTAATGTTCCTTGGGGAATTAATTCTACATCCAATTCGCCAGACAGCATTTGACGTTCAAAATCATCATTTTCGCCAACATACGATGATATCATTTTTTTTATTTGTCGTTTTTGAAGCAACAATCCCAATCCAAAATCATCTACTCCTGCATTATTAGATATGCAAGTTAGTCTTGAAACACCTAGTCTTACTAACTCTGCAATAGCATTTTCGGGAATACCACTTAAACCAAAACCACCAAGCATTAATGTCATGTTATCTGAAACACCTGATAGTGCATCTAAAACACCAGATACCTTTTTATTTATCATATATATAATTTTACTTACCTCCTTTTCAATTTAAAAAAAGACGCTTTTATAAAATTACGAATAATTGAATAAAAAAAGCCACTCTTTTCAGAATGGCTTGAATATTATTATATCAAGAAATAAATTTAAATAAAACCTTCTAAATCATCAGGTGTTTCATCATCTAAATCTTCTTGGTTCTCATCATCATCTTTAACCTTAGAGCAATCTACATTAATCGATAGGTTTAAAGGCTTTATAAAGTTTTCTTTAGAAATTCCTAAATCTTCATTGGCATAGCAACTTTTCATATAAACACCCCAAATAGGTAAAGCCATTGCAGCCCCTTGTCCATAAGTAATACTTTTAAAATGCACTGACCTATCTTCTCCACCAACCCAAACTCCTGTAACTAAATTTGGTACCATACCCATAAACCAACCATCACTATGGTTTTGTGTAGTCCCTGTTTTTCCTGCTATAGGATTTGTAAAACCATAAGGATAACCCGTTATTATTTCTTTATATTCCGTATTATTTTTTGCATAACTATGCCTTAATCTTGTACCAGAACCACCTTCTGTAACACCTTGCATAAGCTTTACAGCAACATAAGCAGTTTCTTCACTTAAAACATCTTTTGTTTTTGGAGAAAACTGATATAATACTGTTCCGTTTTTATCTTCAATAGATGTTACCATCACCGGCTTTGTATAAACTCCTCTATTAACAAAAGTAGAATAGGCTCCAACCATTTCGTAAACACTTATATCGGGTGTTCCTAATGCAATAGAAGGCACAGGAAGTATATCAGATTTTATTCCTAATTTACGCGCTAATTCTATAACAGGTTCTGGCCCTACTTTATCCATTAACCTTGCAGTAATAGTATTTACCGAATTTGCTAAGGCATTTTTTAAAGTTCTAGAACCTCCATAATCGCTATCTCCATTAGAGTTTTTTGGACACCACTCTTTTGAGTTTCCAAACTTATTGGCTTCTATACAAAATGGGGTGTCTGGTAATTCATCACATGGTGATAAGTGTAGTTGATCTATAGCAGCAGTGTATACAAGTGGTTTAAAAGTTGAGCCTACTTGACGCGTACCTTGTTTAACCATATCATATTGAAAATGACGATAATTAACTCCTCCCACCCATGCTTTTACATGACCTGTTTGCGGATTCATAGACATCATACCTGTACGTAAAAACGATTTGTAATAACGCATAGAATCAATAGGTTTCATAATAGTATCTATTTCTGATGGCTTACCGTCTTTCCATGTAAAAACAGACATTTTAGTAGGCTTATAAAACGATTTTTTTATGATTTCGTCATCAATCTTTAAATCGTATTTCATATGCCTCCAACGTTCAGATTTCTTCATAGAACGACGCATCAATGTGTCTATAGCTCCTGTTGTTAAATCTAAAAATGGAGCTGTTGGATTTCGTTTTGGTGTGTTTTGAACAAAAAACTCAGCCTGTAGTCTTGCCATGTGTTGCTCTACGGCATCTTCAGCATATTTTTGCATACGAGAATCGATGGTAGTATGTATTTTTAAACCATCACTATACATACTATATTTTTCACCATTTGGTTTAGGGTTGTTCTTAATCCAATCTCTAAAAAAACCTTCTAAATACATTCTAAAATATGTAGCAGTGCCATCTCTATGAGATTGTGGTGTGTATTTTAAATCTAGGTCTGTTTTTTGAAGCGAATCTTTAACTTTTTCATCAATAAAATTATACTTATGCATTTGAGCTAGAACGACATTTCTTCGCTCTTTAACTAATTCTGGTCTTCTTCTAGGATTAAAAAGCGACGAGTTTTTAAACATACCAACCAACATGGCAGATTCTTTTAAATCTAAATCCATAGGCTCTTTATTAAAATAAATACTTGCAGCACTTCTAATACCATCAGCATTATTTAAAAAATCGTAAATATTAAAATATTGCGCTATAATTTCTTCTTTAGTGTATTGCCTTTCAAGTTTTGTAGCAATAACCCACTCTCGTAATTTTTGAGATAACTTTTTAATTATATTTGCATTTTCTCTTTTATGAAATAACTGCTTTGCTAATTGTTGAGATATTGTACTAGCTCCTCCATTTTTACCTAAAAAGAAAATAGCTCGTAAAGTACCTCTAGCATCAATACCCGCATGTTTGTGAAAACGTGCATCTTCAGTTGCTATTAGGGCTTCAACTAAATGTTTAGGAAGTTCGTCATAATCTACAGGTGTTCTATTATCATTAAAATAAAATTTCCCTAATGTTTCTCCATCTGCAGATATAATTTCAGTAGCTAAATTGGTGTCTGGGTTTTCTAATTGTGTATGGTCTGGTAATTCTCCAAGTAAACCCCAAGATCCTAATAAAAATATAAAAACCACACTAAAAACACCTCCAAGAAATAATATCCAAAACCAACGAGTATATTTCGTATAATCATGAACTGCTTTAGTCTCTTTTTTTGCTTTTGCCATGCACTTTGCGTTAATGCGTCTCGATAGTTTATCCGCGAAAGCGAAAAATTAATCTGACATTTTATTATTATTTAATATGCTCTATTCTAAATCCAACATCGGTAATACCTTCAAGCTCTACAACTCCATTTACTTTTCCATTTTCTCGCATTGCATGCTGAATATTAACTTTATAATTACCAGATTCTTTAAAAACAACCTGCTCCTTATACCAAAGCTTGTTTTCTTTTATATCTGTTAAACCTGTACCTAATAATTTACCATTACGGTCTGCCATTAAATATTCCAATGTATCTTTAACGGTTTTTCCATGCGGAAATTCCATATCAACAATTAAAAATAAGTTATTGTATTTATAATTATTTGTATTTCTAATATTTACAAACAAGTTATATGGTTTTATAGAATCGGGAGGCGTTATATTAAAACTTATAACATTGTCTTTATGCCATGTATTTGGAACTGCCTTGTACACATCAAAAACCTGATTAGAGTCGCAAGACACAAATACCATTGCTACTAATAAAAAAAACAACACCTTATTACTTTTCGGCATTTTTACTGTTTTGAGGGTTTGGTTTCGGTTTTGGTTTTCTTTTATTATTTCTGTTTCTATTATTTTGATTAGAATTTTTCTTTTTTGGCGCATTAGCGTTGGGCTGATTACCGTTAGAATTTTCCTTTTGATTTGGGTTTTGCTTAGGCTTAGGTTTTCTATTTGTATTCCTTTTTTTATTTGCGCTTCCGTCGGATTTTTGGTTTTGGTTTGATTTCCCCTTTTGATTACCCTTCCTTCTATTATTTCTACGTTTATTATTTGGTTTTGGACTATCAAAACGTGTTAAACTATCTTGACCAACAACATTTTCAAACTCTACTTTTGCTTCTTCAATTAGGTCTGATGCGTATTCTTTAAGGCTAGCAACTTTTTCATTTTTTTTATTTAAAGCAATAATTTCGTTGGCTTGCTCGGTAGTAATTTTGTGCCAGTTCATCCATTCGCCTTCATAGGCATAC